>NZ_JACJOY010000120.1:0-88629 GCF_014695815.1 Trichocoleus sp. FACHB-6 | reverse complement strand
CGATCTATCAACTCGCGGGTTGATTTAGAAATAGGTTGATGCTTGGGATTCATTACAAATTGTCGGCCACAATTTCGACATTTAAAATTTTGTTGGCCCGTGTGAGTATGACCATTTTTTACAACGTATTGAGAGTCGCACTTGGGGCATTGCATAAGCTAAAAATTAAGTTTTATTGAATAGTTAAAATTATAACCAATTGTCATTACTATGCAGGACTACCGTGAAACATTGTATGGCATTAGCACTTGATAATAAATTTGAAAGCCTTTCTGAAGTCTTTCAAAATACCAAAGATTCTCTGATTGAAAAGGCGGAAAAAGCAGCTTCCAGCGTTAGCGACGTTACTAACAAAGGTGTTGAAACTGCTGTTCAAGCTAAAGATAAACTGACGATAACAACAGGTAAAGCCGTCAATACTCTAACGGAAACGGCAAAGCAAACAGGAGATTCTTTAAAAGATTCTGTTGATGTTACTTTGAGAAAAGCTGAAAATTTTAGCAATTCAGTTTCTACAGAAGTTGACAAATCTCTCAGTGCTTTAATAGAGCGCCGTCTCGATACCATCAAGGTTTGGATTGATGCTCATCCAGTAATTTCCTGGGCAACTAAAGCACTACTTTGGGGAGTTAATCACCCAATTCTTAGCGGAATTATCCTTCTGTTAGTTATTTTTCTCCTGTGGCAATTGTTTAAAGCATTCGGTTCTATTGTCGAAAAAGGTTTCTTGTATATACTACAAGCCCCTTTCAAGTTAATTTATTCTTTAATAACCAGCTTTAAACCGCTTGGTAATTTCGGAGTTGGGAGATTGACAATTAAACAGCACGAAGCGAATGTACTAAATTTTAATCCTGAAATCTCGACATCAATCAGCCACAAAGATAAAGAAAGACTGACATCTATTCTTACCAGACTAGAGGCAATTAGGCAGGAGGAGAACGACCTATTACAGGAACTTAGAGGAATTCTTGCTTCCGATAAAGATAATTAATAGTTTTATTCACGGCGGCTTTTAATAGCGATCGCCTGAAATAAAGCTGGTGACGGGATTTGAACCTGCGACCGGCGGTTTACAAAACCGCTGCTCTACCACTGAGCTACACCAGCACAGTAATTAAGCATAGCAAAGTTGCGCTCAATTCGCAACCCTGACTCACTATTAATTTCTCTAGATTACGCGATCGCCACCGAAGTCAGCTAACACAACTTACACGGCTGAAAGAATACTACATAAAGTATGTACTTATGGTCATTCATACAGAAGTTATCACAATACTTGTACCCCTGCTCTTTTAGTCTCTCTTTCACAGTTCAAGTATCTGGTTCGCGGCTTTTTAGGTATTGGCATAAATAGCACCTTTATTAATAAGTTCAAATTTTATCGCATCAGTTACAAAAACCTAATTGCGATGGAAGCTTGTAAATTTTTATAAAAAAACCTTGCCAAGCTAAGACTAGGTTCAATCAAATTCCCAAGCCTAGCGATCGCGTATACCGTTACCTGTGCAGCGAAGATAACGGCTGGAAAAATATTTAGCACAAGCGACGCTTCGCACTCCCCAGTTTCTCCTAGATGCTGTAAGATATAACAACTTAAGTACGGTATCCCGACAGAGTAACCGGAGATTATAGGAGAACGTTTCATGGGTCTGTGGCAACAGGTGACTCAGCCGATAGCATCGAAAACTAGAAGCTGGTTTGAACTAAAATCTAGGAATTTTGTATCTTTGTTCCTAGTGGGGGTGAGTTTGAGTCTAGCGATCGCATCTTGCTCCCCCAACAGCTCTAATTCGCCGACAACAACCGCTGGCGGTTCCAGCCCAGCTGCCAAAACTGGCGATGTACAACTAACCCTCGTCTCCTACGCCGTCACCCGCGCCGCCTACGAGAAAATTATTCCCCAGTTCCAACAAGCGTGGAAACAGGAGAAAAACCAGAACGTCACCTTCAACCAAAGTTACGGTGGATCTGGTTCCCAAACTCGTGCTGTAGTTGATGGTTTAGAAGCCGATGTCGTCGCCTTGGCATTGGCGCTGGACACCAAGAAAATTGAGAAAGCTGGACTAATTCAACCAGGTTGGGAAACAGAAGCTCCCAACAATGCGATCGTGCATAAATCTGTCGCCGCTTTGGTTACTCGTAAAGGCAATCCTAAAGCAATTAAAACTTGGGCAGATTTAGCAAAAGATGGCGTAGCAGTAATTACAGCTAACCCAAAAACTTCTGGCGGCGCGAGGTGGAATTTCTTAGGTTTGTGGGGTTCCATAACCCAAGCTGGGGGTGACGATGCTAAAGCGCTCGATTACACCACCAAAGTTTTTAAAAACGTTCCCGTGCTACCCAGAGATGCGCGTGAAGCCAGCGATGTATTTTTCAAGCAAGGACAAGGAGATGTTTTAATCAACTACGAAAACGAGGTGCTTTTGGCTAAGCAGAATGGCCAAGAACTGCCTTATGTAGTACCCGACGTTAATATTTCTATTGACAACCCTGTTGCTGTTGTAGATACAAACGTCGATAAACATGGAAATCGGGAAGCGGCTGAAGCCTTCGTCAAGTTTCTGTTTACACCAGCAGCTCAACGAGAATTTGCCAAAGTAGGATTCCGACCAGTTGACACCACTGTAGAAAAAGAAGTGGCTAACCAATATCCCCCAGTTAAAACCCTATTTACCGCTCAAGATATGGGTGGTTGGGATGATATCCAGCAGAAGTTTTTTGAAGATGGAGCAATCTTTGACAAAATTCAGGCTGGCAGCAGATAAAATGCTGATTTCTTAATCAAATGCTCCCCTTCTGTTAGGGGAGGCTCAGCCTCCCTAAGCTCGTTTCCAGGATCAACCTGGAAACGAGAAATGACTCCCCTCCTTACTAGCCGTAAGCTGAGTAACGAGAAAATAGAGGCTCTGCCTCCATTCATCCTAAACCTCGATCCTTCATTCTTCAAAATATGGCTGTATCCGCTCCTCCTCAACGCGATCGCATTCGCAGCAACCCATTTCACCAGCTCAGCAAAGTTTCTTGGCCTTGGCGAATAACATTAAGTTATCTCACCCTAATGTTATTCTTGCCTGTGGCGGCGCTGATGTTGAAAGCAACAACAGTAGGAGCAATTGATTTTTGGAAAATTGCCACTACTCCAGTTGCACTTGCCACCTACGATGTCACTTTCATTACGGCATTCATTGCCGCATTTATAAATGGAATTTTTGGCGTTTTAATTGCTTGGATTTTAGTTAGATACGATTTCCCATTCAAGCGCGTAATTGATGCTGCCATTGATCTGCCTTTTGCTTTGCCCACTTCAGTAGCAGGTTTAACCTTAGCAACCGTTTACAGCGATAACGGCTGGCTTGGTTCTCTGCTGGCACCTTTAGGAATTAAAGTAGCATTTACTCGCTTGGGCGTGGGAGTAGCGATGCTATTTATTTCCTTGCCTTTCGTAGTGCGAACTTTGCAGCCTGTATTGCAGGAAATGGAAAAAGAAATCGAAGAAGCAGCTTGGTCTTTAGGTGCATCTAAATGGCAGACATTTTGGCGCGTTGTTTTGCCACCTTTATTACCAGCAATTTTAACAGGCGTGGCACTAGGATTTTCCCGTGCTGTTGGCGAATACGGTTCGATTGTAATTGTAGCTGCCAACGTTCCATTTAAGGACTTAATTTCATCAGTGCTAATTATTCAGAGATTAGAGCAGTATGACTATGCTGGAGCGACTGTGATTGGCACCGTCCTGTTAGGAATTTCGCTGTTGGTACTTGTAGCAATTAACCTTTTACAAGCTTGGGGACGACGTTATGAACTCTAATTTAGCAGGAAAGTCTTTTAATCCAGGTTCAGGGGATTCCCCATTATCTTCACCAAAAAAGGAGCAAGGCTGGGTAAAGTTCGCTTTGATTGGTTTAGCGATCGCTTACTTAGCTTTAATCTTATTCATCCCTGCTTTCAACGTCTTTACGCAAGCATTTAGAGAAGGAATCGCGCCCTTCTTCCACAACCTAACAGAACCTGGTTTTCTCCATGCCGTAAAGCTGACAGTTTTGATTGCCCTAATTGTCGTGCCGATTAATACAGTTTTTGGGCTGTGTGCAGCTTGGGCGATCGCACGACATCAATTTCGGGGACGAGCCTTTGTCATTAGCCTTTTAGACATACCCTTTGCAGTCTCCCCCGTCGTCGCAGGTTTAATGATTGTCCTCCTCTACGGACGAAATGGTTGGTTTGGGCCAATGCTAGGAGCAGCAAACATTAAAATTATTTTTGCTATGCCCGCAATGGTGCTGGCAAGTGCATTTATCACTATGCCATTTGTCGCCCGCGAAGTAATTCCCGTATTAGAAGAAGCAGGTTCCGATCAGGAAGAAGCTGCTAAAACTTTGGGTGCCAGTGACTGGCAAATATTCTGGCGCGTCACCCTACCTAATATTCGCTGGGGTTTACTCTACGGTGTCATTTTGACCAATGCGCGAGTCATGGGCGAATTTGGTGCTGTTTCAGTTGTGTCTGGCAACATCACTGGCAAAACTCAAACCCTGCCCTTATTTGTCGAGGAAGCCTACAAGCAATATCAAACTCAATCAGCATTCTCCGCCGCCGTACTGCTTGGTGGTTTGGCATTAGTCACCCTCGTTCTGAAAGAAATTTTAGAGCGTAAAACCCGTATCGAAGATGTTGAATAGGAGACGTTAATACTTATGCACAGTACAAATGAATTGACAGTGAATTCAACTACCGCACCCGAAGATAATCGACTCACTAAAACTAGGGTCAGAATCCGCATCCCCAAGCAATACCAGGAAGAACCAGTCATCTCCCGCCTAATTTCTCACCACGGTGTCACAGTGAATATTGCCGCCGCTTTACTAGGCGCAAATGCCAGAGATGATGGCTGGTTTGACTTGGAACTGATAGGGACAACTCGCCAGCTTCAAAGCGCCCTCACCTACTTGGATGAAATGGATTTAGAAATTTGGAGAAAATCAGATAAAGAAGAAGAGGGCTGGTAACAATTTGGGATTTTAGATTTTGGATGAATAATCTAGAATCCAAAATCTAAAATCCCAAATCGACTTACGCCATGTTACTCTCAATTGCCCACCGAGCTAACTCCGTGCGGTTATGGAGACTGGTTTTACCTAGCATATTGGACACATGGCTTTCAATCGTCCGCTGAGAGACATTCATCTGCTCGGCAATTTCTCGATTTGCCATACCTCGTGCCACAAACTGAACAACTTTTAGCTCAGTCGGCGTTAATTCTACGGTTTCAGGTACCTGAAGTTTTGATCCTCCCTCGGTTCCTCGACTTGGATGATGAATTAGGCGAGTGGCTTGCTTAAGGGACGATTCCACTTGCGCCACCAATTCTTCAGGCTCAAATGGCTTAACCATGTAGACATCAGCCCCAGTGTTAAGTCCCTTCACCCGATCTTGACTTTGACCTTTCGCGGAAAGGAACAAAACTGGAATCCAACTGATGCGGGGGTCTTCTCGTACGTGTTGTACGAGGGCAATTCCGTCCATCTCCGGCATCATCACATCGCAGATGATCATGTCAGGAATGTCCTGCTCTAGAACCTCTAGAGCTTCCCGACCGTTTTCCGCAGTGATCACCTCGTACCCTCGAAACTCCAGGTAGTCCTTGACCAGCAAAATCAGGTTGGGGTCATCATCAATCAGCAACAGTCGTTTGTTATCTCTTACACTGGTGTCTTTCATGGTGTCCCACTCGCCAAGCCTGGATTCGTGAATTTTACAACCGTATTCTAAGTAGACTCTACGTTATTTCGCACACCCTGCTGTATTGGTTTGTACTAGGTCTAGACAAATGCTAAATCCTGTTTATAACCAAATAATTATACTCACTTACATGGGTGGCAACGATAAGGATCTAGTAGGTATACGGAAGAATATAACGTAGCTACTATGTTACTGTATAGGGTTCTGGTAGCGGATGAACTAAAAAAGCATATTCTTGTACGATTTTGTTGCCAATAAGATGCTCTTGGATAATCCGCTCTATTACTTCCGGAGTCGCCCCGCGATACCATACGCCGTCTGGGTAGACGACTAGAATTGGGCCAGAGGCGCAAACTCGCAAGCAGTTGGCTTTGGTGCGGAAAATGCAGTTGGGGCGAGTTTCGGTGGGTTTGTCAATTTTTAACTCTTTGAGGCGACGCTTTAAGTAATTCCACGATTCTAGACTGGCTTCCTTTGAGCAGCATTGAGCTAAAGTCTGGTCAGCACATATGAAGATGTGTCTTTGAATTTGATTGAGTCCTAAGCTCTGGACGCACGCGAGGATAGCATCTTGGTCTTGTGGCTTACAGGTGTCTAGAATCTGGGCTTCAGATTGAGCTACTGTATTTTCAGTCATTTTTACTTCTTTCTTGGGCAAACTCTGGCTTTTCGCGTCTTTGACAATACGTTGGCAGTTCCAACTTTTCTTTTAGCAGACTGGCGGCAGAAAAGGAAAAAAGCTCTCATGCAAAAAAAGAATTCTTGACTTTTTCCTTTGACTTACCTCCTCAGCTCTTCCCCAGTTCCCATCTTTGTTCGGAAACCCGTACACACAATTTTGCAGAACTTGCTTGCGATCGCACACCTTACTCCGCTAAATTAGCACTCAGGAGCCGAGAGTGCTAAATTTAGAACGCGAGGAACATCGCGTTTAGATATCAAACCTGTTGTAGGAGCTTTATTTGTATGGCTGCTGTATCTCTGAGTGTATCCACCGTTAAGCCTCTAGGCGATCGCGTATTTGTGAAAGTGAGCGCCGCTGAAGAGAAAACCGCTGGTGGAATTCTTCTGCCAGACAATGCTAAAGAAAAACCCCAAGTCGGCGAAGTAGTCGCTGTGGGCCCTGGCAAGCGCGATGATAAAGGCGCTCGTGTTGAGATGGAAGTCAACGTCGGCGACAAAGTTCTCTACTCCAAGTACGCTGGCACAGACATCAAACTCGGCACAGACGAGTACGTCTTGCTGTCAGAGAAAGACATTTTAGCCGTAGTTAACTAAATAGCTAATGGCTAATGGCTAATCGCAATTAGCTGTTTAAAGATCAAAATTCACATACTCACCAAGAACCTGGAAATATATGGCTAAGCGCATCATTTACAACGAAAACGCTCGTCGCGCCCTAGAAAAGGGAATGGACATTTTGGCAGAAGCCGTGGCTGTCACCCTCGGCCCCAAAGGCCGTAACGTAGTGCTAGAGAAGAAGTTTGGCGCACCGCAAATCGTTAACGATGGTGTCACTATCGCCAAAGAAATTGAACTAGAAGACCACGTAGAAAATACTGGCGTGGCGCTGATTCGTCAAGCTGCTTCCAAGACCAATGATGCTGCTGGTGATGGCACCACCACCGCCACCGTTCTCGCGCACGCAATGGTCAAAGAAGGGTTGCGGAACGTTGCTGCTGGAGCCAATGCAATTTCCCTGAAGCGCGGTATTGACAAAGCTATTGGCTTCCTGGTCGAGCAGATTGCCCAACACGCCCGTCAAGTAGAAGATTCCAAAGCGATCGCGCAAGTCGGAGCTATCTCTGCTGGTAACGACGATGAAGTTGGGCAGATGATCGCCCAAGCAATGGACAAAGTGGGCAAAGAAGGCGTAATTTCCCTAGAAGAAGGGAAATCAATGACCACTGAACTCGAAATCACCGAAGGGATGCGCTTCGACAAAGGCTACATCTCTCCCTATTTCGCTACCGACATGGAGCGGATGGAAGCGATCATGGATGAGCCTTTCCTGCTCATCACCGATAAGAAAATCGCTCTAGTACAAGACTTAGTGCCAGTGCTGGAGCAAGTAGCTCGTGCTGGTCGTCCTCTGGTAATTATCGCCGAGGACATCGAGAAAGAAGCTCTGGCAACCTTGGTAGTCAACAAACTGCGGGGTGTGCTGAACGTGGTTGCCGTCAAAGCTCCTGGTTTTGGCGATCGCCGCAAAGCTATGCTCGAAGACATCGCCGTTCTCACTGGTGGTCAGCTAATCACCGAAGATGCTGGTCTGAAGCTGGAAAACACCCGCTTGGAGATGCTGGGTAAAGCCCGTCGCGTCACCATGACCAAAGACAGCACCACAATTGTTGCTGAAGGCAACGAACA
Source organism: Trichocoleus sp. FACHB-6 (assembly GCF_014695815.1). NCBI lineage: Bacteria > Bacillati > Cyanobacteriota > Cyanophyceae > Leptolyngbyales > Trichocoleusaceae > Trichocoleus > Trichocoleus sp. FACHB-6. The sequence goes on along the minus strand of NZ_JACJOY010000120.1, from coordinate 80,517 downwards.
AGCTGTTAAATCTCGTTGCGAACAAATCCGCCGTCAAATGGATGAAACCGAATCTTCCTACGACCGCGAGAAGCTGCAAGAGCGTCTAGCTAAGCTTGCTGGTGGTGTCGCAGTAGTCAAAGTTGGTGCTGCCACTGAGACGGAAATGAAGGACAAGAAGCTGCGTCTGGAAGATGCCATCAACGCAACTAAAGCTGCTGTGGAAGAAGGTATCGTTCCTGGCGGTGGTACAACTCTGGCTCACCTGACTCCCCAACTGGAAGAGTGGGCAACTGGCAACCTGAAGAATGAAGAGTTGACAGGTGCGATGATTGTTTCTCGTGCTTTGGCTGCTCCTCTGAAGCGAATTGCTGAAAACGCTGGACAGAATGGCGCTGTCATTGCTGAGCGCGTCAAAGAGAAAGAATTCAACGTCGGCTACAACGCGGCGACCAATGAGTTCGTCGATATGTTTGAAGCTGGTATCGTTGACCCTGCTAAGGTGACTCGTTCTGCTCTGCAAAATGCCGCTTCTATCGCTGGCATGGTGCTGACAACTGAGTGTATCGTGGTTGACAAGCCTGAGCCTAAGGATGGCGCTGGTGCTGGTGCTGGTGCTGGCGCTGGCATGGGCGGCGACTTCGACTACTAATTCTCGCTTTGGGTGGGCATTTTGCCCGCCCAATTATTAAAACAGCTGTCTCCTGGTGGAGACAGCTGTTTTTTTGTTTAAATCGCCAAGACGCATTAGCTCTCTTCGCTTTAGGGCGCAAAGGAACAGAAGGCGATCGCGTTTATATTTCCGAGTCGCTAACATTAACCACAAGTGTGTTTTTTCGGCAACCTATTCTAAGCATAAAAATGGCAAAAGCCATCTGAAAACTGAAACCATTAATCAAAGCCAGAAAATAGATATTCCCTATTGTGCGATCACTATTTCTAATATCATCTCAGTAAATATACTTGCTTATTTAAAAAAAATGTCATATTTGGCTCAACCAATAGTTTTAAATAAGTAGATACGCTTAAACCTTTGTTGCACAAAATCACTTTAAGTATTCGCTTGAAAAATAACATACTATCTTCAAGTAATGCGGGGAAAGTTCCGGAATTCTTCTGGAACATCTAGCTATAGGTATACGTCACCTGTAACCTCAAAAAATTTAGTTGTAAAAAGTAATAATAACGTTCTTAGCAATTGACCTAAAATTCGTGTAGAATCCGAGCAAAGATGGTGTGTTTTGAGGAGTTTTAGACCGTGAAATCCCCTTTAAGAATAGAGAAGACAGCATCCTCAGCGCTAGTATTTACAGCCTTTGGTTTGCTTGCGGTTAGCATTGCCCCATGCTTAGCAGCACCAGATGTCAACGCAGCTACAACCGCTGAAACAGTCGAGTCTTCAAATCAGGGATTCTCGGCATCTACAGATTTAGCAACGGCAGGGTATACAACAGAGTCAACATCGACTGCAATACCAGTTGAAGAGACATCTAAAGTCTCCACATCTGCGGAATTATCGCTAATAACACAAGAAGCCGAGGCAACACCAGCAACACTACCAGCTATTAGTCCGAAGATAGCGCCCCTTACCGCCAAAGCCGAGTCGCAACCGACAACCAGCGATGCCGCTGATTTGTCATTGACCAATACCCCCATTGTTGCTGCCAACAACGGTCAGAGCTTAGAGACTACATCTGCTTCAGTTGAGAAAACCCAAACAGATGTTCGCAGTTTGGCGACTCCTACTAAGACAACAACACTAGACTCAGTGCAAGCGCAAGCGTTGCCATCTGAAAATGCCAGCGATCAGACCTTGCCACTCGCCGATCCTCTAGAAATGGGCGATCCAGAGGCAGCGGAAGCTGATCCAATGGGACAAGTTACCAATATTTCCCAGTTGCGTGACGTGCAACCGACAGATTGGGCGTATGAAGCGCTGCGGAGTCTAGTAGAACGCTACGGTTGTATAGCAGGATATCCTGACGGCACATTTCGCGGCAACAGAGCATTGAGCCGCTATGAATTTGCTGCTGGTGTGAATTCTTGCTTGCAACAGATTGAGAAATTAATTGCTGCCAGCACAGCAGACTTCACCACCAAAGAGGATTTAGCAACCTTGCGGCGGTTAGTGGATGAATTTGGGCCAGAAATTGCGACATTGCGATCGCGTGTGGATAATCTAGAAGGTCGCACCGCATTCTTAGAAGCAAATCAGTTCTCCACCACCACAAAACTGTTTGGACAAGCAGTTTTCGGCGTTCAGGGACGCAATGACAATGATTTTGAACTGTCTAACCTGCGATTTGAAGACCAGAACACGAATATCAATGTCATTAGCAACGTACAGTTGAGTCTGTTTACCCAGTTCAGCCCTCGCAGTCTCTTGCTGACAGGACTGCAAGCAGGAGCAGGCAATACAGGCCCTCGTACCTTCAACGACCAGATTTTCCTGGGTTATGAAGGAGACACCGGTAACGACGTGGTGCTGAGTGACCTCACCTATCGCCAACTGATCGGCAATAACTTTGCCTTCATCGTCGGGCCAGAGGGAGTCAACCCGGTTAACGTCTTCCGGGGAGCTAATCGTGTAGAAAGTGCTGGTCAAGGGCCGCTTTCCCGCTTTGCCCAACGCAACCCGATTATTAACACTGGCGGTCGCGGCGGCATAGGCTTTGACTGGCAACTTGGCACTCGCCTTAGCTTGCAGGCAGTTTATTCAGCCAGCCGTCCAGCAGATTCCTTCCGTGGCGGCATTTTTGGCGGAAATGACGGAGAAACAGCAGCCGGGGCGCAATTGGTCGTTTCGCCCACAAATAACATTGATGTTGCCCTGCAATACGTCAATTCCTACTCTCCGTTTGGAAGATTGAATACTGGTGTTGGCGACGATATCGTCGATTTCGGAATCTTTAGCGGGTCGGGTCGTTCTCCGATTAGTACCAATGCCTTTGGTGCCAGCCTGGAATGGCGAATCACTCCCCGCGTTACTTTTGGCGGTTGGGGAGGCTATACAACTTCAGATGTAAAAGTCGGATCGGGAACTGTGGAAACAGTGAACTGGATGGCTTACCTGAATTTCCCCGATTTGTTTGGTCAAGGCAACCTCGGCGGGATTTATGTCGGTCAGCCTCCCAAAATTACCAGTAGCGACCTTCCTACTGGAAGAAACTATCCCGACATTATTAGCAAAGGTGGACTCGGAGAGGAAGGTGGTCAGCCATCAAGCACAACTCATGTAGAAGCTTTCTACCGCTTGCGAGTCACCGACAATATCACCATCACGCCTGGAGTCATTGTGCTGTTTAATCCACTTCACAACGACGATAACGACACCATAACTATAGGCTCAATCCGTACTACCTTTACCTTCTAAATCACGGGTGTTGAGTTTTTCAGGGCGACTATACATCGCCCTGAAAAAACAAAAAAAAATTCTAAGTAATCTGGGAACTCGTTTGGTAATAAAAGCGTCATCTACTTAAGAAAGGCGCAGCAAGGCTAAAGGACAGTATGAACTGATGTTTTTATCCCAGTCATACCCGCCCCCGATTCCTAAAACGCCAATCAAATCAGGACCTTGTTTATTACTTTCTATTACTTCTAGTTCTGAGCTTGCTCAGGATGAATTCCAGAAGCACTTATTTTCCCTTGTTGAGTATCGAGTTGGGCTAGAACGGTTCCTTACATTGTTATTCACTCACTGATGGAGTCCTTACATGATTGCTAAATCAAATAAGTATGCTGTTTGTTTAGGTCTAGCCGGAGGCTTAGCGATCGCTCTTGCCCCCAACGCTCAAGCCCAACAAGCTACTTCGACTACAACTACAAGCGGACAAGCCCAAAGGGTTCAGATTACAGGTGGTACAGTCGCAGGAACAGCTGCCTTCTTTTCGACGATACAAAATCAATTAGGCTCCACTCCTAACGCTCCAGTTCTGTTTGATGCTACCGTCAACAGTCTTCAACTTCAAACCACTTCCGGAAATACAAACACTGCTACTTTCAAACCGCAAGCAGCCAGTTTCAAAGATACGGGTGCTGGCAACGTTGGTACTCCTGGAGCGGGTGACGAAGCTACCTTGCTTGGCGGCCTATCTGGGATAGCCTCTACATCTAACGGTTTTCTAGTTCCGTTCACCAATGTCCCAGCAAGAATAGACTTCAAATTAAATTCCTTTACCACCGATGCCTTTTTGACAGGCTCGTTGATTACCCCCAAGGTTGCAGGTAACGCTCCCCCTGTTTTCCTGCCAGTGGCACCTATTACGCTATCTACTCAGTCTCAGACAAACTTTAATTCCAGAAGTGGGTTCCTGCAAGTTGGCCCCTATAATGGACAACTGACTTCGGGTTCCATTGCTTTGCCTCCAACTGTTCGTTTCGGTGCCGGAAGTGGCAACACTCCTAATGTTCCTCCAGTTGTTGTGGGGCAACGCACAAAATTCGAGATTGAGGGCAAAGGATTCGGAACCTTAACTAACACTTTTGCCGAGCAACCTAGTACCACTTCTGCCACCACAGGCGGCGGTACCACAGGCGGTACCACAGGCGGCATGACCACAGGCGGCACCACCACAGGCAGCAACACAGGCAGCATGACCACAGGCGGCACGACCACAGGCGGCACGACCACAGGCGGCACGACCACAGGCAGCAATACAGGCGGCACCACCACAGGCAGCAACACAGGCAGCACGACCACAGGCGGCACCACAGCAACTGGCGGCACCACCACAGGCGGCACTGGGGACGACAGCACAACTAGCAGCACAACGATCGCTCAAAGCTTCAGCAACACTGACAGCAAGCTAGCTTTCAAAAGCGATACTGCCCAAACCAAATTCAAAATTGAGGGTCAAGGAGACCAAAAATTCACGGTCGAAGGCACCGTAAATGGCGCTGACATTCAACTGGGTGGATCTAACATCCGCGAACTGAAACTTTCATCTGGTGTTAACACTTCTCCGATCGACTTTAAAGTTAAAGGCGAAGGTGTTGGTATCACCACGGTGACAGGCAGCAGAACTGTTAGCTATGTCAGCCCGCAGAGCCGAACTGAGTTTGAGTTTAAGCAAGATGGCTCTAATGGTTTCACAGCCAAGGGAGATAGTCTGGGTCGTACCCAATTCAAGGTAGGTGCGATCGCCAGTAACTTCGCTTCATACGATGCTTCTGCTAACAGCACCACCAACAATTTCTACTATGGCAACAGTAGCTATAGCTATGGCGCTGGTGCAAATGTAAACAACAACACAGGCTTCTACTCTTCGCAAAACCAGCAATTCGCCATTAACCTGAACAATAACGTTAACATCGATAACTACTACAGCAGTGGCGGCGGCAGCTTCAGCGGCAGCTTCGGTGGCGGCGGTAGCTTCGGCAGCGGCGGCGGTAGCTTCGGCGGCGGCGGTTCTAGCGCAGGCGGTGGTTCTAGCGCAGGCGGTGGTTCTAGCGCAGGCGGTGGTTCTAGCGCAGGCGGTGGTTCTAGCGCAGGCGGTGGTTCTAGCGCAGGCGGTGGTTCTAGCGCAGGCGGCGGTTCTAGCGCAGGCGGCGGTTCTAGCGCAGGCGGCGGTTCTAGCGCAGGCTCAGGCTCAGGCACGACTGTCACACTTTACAACGAGCAAACCATCAACCTGATCGCCCTGAATAACGCTTTCGTCAGCAGTGCTTCAAGGCTCTACCCCATTTTCGTCCCTGGCAGCAATACCAGCGTCAGCGTATCCGTTGAGCGCGGTAGTAACGATCGCATTTTGCTGGTTGAACGCCAAAATAACGGTCGCGGTAACGCCTACGGTCATTACAAAGACAAGAAAGACCAAGGTCGGGTAGTGCAAGCTTGGCAGTCAGTAGGACCAGGAAGTAAGCTCATTCCTGGGATGACGGGTCTGTATGAGATTCCGACAACTCAGGTTTCTAACCCCGAAGGTTTCGACAACGACGACGACGATAACGACGACGACGATAACGGAACCTCTACAACCCCTACCACCGGCACCACAACCACACCGACGACTACATCACCTTCCGGCACAACCACTGAGCAAGGTGACGACGACGGTGACGATGACGACGGTGACGATGACGACGGTGACGACGATGATAACGGAGCTTCTACAGCCCCAGCTACAGGTACAACAGGCACAACAGCTCCAGCTACAGGTACAACAGGCACAACAGCTCCAGCTACAGGTACAACAGGCACAACAGCTCCAGCTACAGGTACAACAGGCTTACCCGCTACAGGTCAATAGTAGCTACCACTTAATCAAATGCTGATGCTCTGATTTGAGGAAAAACGTGCAACTCGCGCTCTAGGCTACAGGAGACGAGTTGCCAAGACTAGGGTACTGCTAACTTGAGTTAGAAAAGTGATATAGCAATCGCCTCCAGGTCATGAACTGGAGGCGATTTTTTCGTTTATGTAGCCTTAAGGACTGTAGGTGCTTCGCCTTGCCGAAGAGTAATCAAGGGCGAACAAACAAAGCCTGGGCAACGCAAGGCTTTATGGCTCTCTAGATGCTAACAATGCCTGACCATTGAACTTTTTTCAGCTTGTCCCGCCGATAAGAGAAGAAAAATTCTGGTTCCTGGTAGGTGCAGTGAGGTGCTACGCTTACTTGTTCGCTACTAACTCCCATCTGTTCTAGTTGCAACTCGTTGACTCGCCGCACATCCAAGCGCACCCGTCCTGGCTGTGGATCTGGCAACAGAGGCGAATTGGGCAACTGCTGCAAGGCATCCAAAATTGCTTCTAAATCTTTTTCTGGGTCTAGCTGTGGGATAATACTAGCCCCAACTTCAGCCGCTACATTAACAGAAAGCTGATAAACTTCACCAGCGATCGCAGGGCCCATCGCCACACGCAGATTTTGCAGTTGCGATCCGTTTGCTAGAAGACGAGCGATCGCTTGCGGAACAATTTTCCTAGCAGTACCGCGCCAACCTGCATGAACTGCCCCAACCTGCCCCGTTTGGGTATCAGCAATTAAAACCGGAGTACAATCAGCACTTGCTACCCACACCGACTCCTGGGGAAGTTCCGTCACAATCCCATCAGCCGGGGGTAACTCTTGACAATCGGCAGCCTCTTCAATTTGGGAAGGTGTCATCACAACATTGCCATGCACCTGTTTAACTCGATAAACCTGAGCCTCGGGCTGTAAAACCCCCACTAATTCCGCCGGATAGCGCGGTGAAAATTGTTGCGTAAAAAAACCGTGAGGCCAGTTTCTTAGCAAGCTACAAGTTAAATAGGGCAATCCTTCCCAATTATGCCAATTCCAGATATTAGTAAGATTTTGCGATTCTCCTGCGCCCAAATTCAGATCGGTGCGGGAAAGCATTGCCATCTGTTAACACTCCTCAAATGTCAGTGAGATCATGCTAACTTATGTAACCAATTAGTGATTTTGCATCAGTGGCATTTAATTGACATCTTGCCCTATTCTCAATAAGCCTGAAAACTCGCCAAGAAATAAATTTCTTGGCTAATAGCGAAAGTCCCTTAAAATAGACTGAAATCTTTATACGATCAGCCTTTAGTCCTCTTAAGAGGACTAAAGGCTATTAGCCAGAAATTTTAATCTCTGGCGGGTTATTGCAACTGGTCTAAGATGTGGCATTTAATCAACATTGGCTGGAAGCCTCGGTAGGGGAAGTGCCTCTAAAGCTTTCCTATCATATATTTGAGACACTCCCCTCCACCAACCAAACCGTCTGGAAATTGATGGATCAAGGGGCAGAACCGGGAACGGTAGCGATCGCTCTTGAACAAACTGCTGGGCGGGGTCAGTGGGGTCGTCAATGGCAATCAAGCCTCGGTGGACTTTACCTATCCCTAGCCCTAGCTCCCAACCTACCAGCAATAAATAGCGCTCTTCTGACTTTATGCAGTGCTTGGGGAATTGCCACGGCATTACGTAGTCACAGCATCCCAGTATTTATTAAATGGCCCAACGATTTAATACTTTGGGGACGCAAACTAGGCGGCATTCTTACCGAAACTAGAGTGCAGCAGGGAAAAATTACCAAAGCAGTCGTAGGCGTAGGGATTAACTGGACTAACCCAGTACCTGAAACTGGAATTAATTTACAATCATTCTTTGAACAGCAGCCACAACAAGTAATTACATCCCTGGAAAGTCTAGCAGCAATTACTCTACAGGGAATTTTTACCGGATACCAATACGCCTCGCCGAAACAGATAGAGACTCTGTTACCCTCTTACTTAGAGCTTCTCACTAGCAAAGGTCGTTGTGTAATCGTAGACGGACGTTCTGGAGTCGTTGTGGGAGTCGCACCTACTGGCGAACTGCGAGTCCGCTTGTACTCAGGAGCCGCAGCCGAAGAAATTTGCCTCCAGCCCGGTACAATCAGTCTGGGCTATGAACGGTGATTTTTCCAGCTCCAGGGTGAAATGGGTGAAGACTTACCAGACTTAACTATTGAGAGCCAGTGAAATGAGGAGTGATTCCCAAATGCAAGAGCGAAACCACCCTAGTTGTACTTTGTTTGGCTTATTCTGCCGCCGTAAAGTGCTGATGCAGGGACTGAGTTGGATTGGCGGTATCGGTGTCATCAGCAGCGGCTGGGTTGTGGCCCAGACCGATCCGAGTATAGACAATATAGGCTCGTCCACAACCCAAGAAGCACCGCCTGTTGTAAGATTTGAGTCAAACTCGCCGCGTCCGCCAGCACCTCCGGCTGCACGTCGCCGCTCTATTGCACAACCAGAGCGGGCTTTTGTCCCCCGTCGTCGCTCGGCACCAACAGCGTCAGAGCCTAGTGTAGTTCGCCGCCGCTCAACACCAACAGCGTCAGAGCCTAGTGTAGTTCGCCGCCGCTCAACACCAAAGCCGGTTGCTTCCCGCCGCCGCCGCTCAACACCAAAGCCAATTGCTTCCCGCCGCCGCTATTCACCAGAATTAGAGCAAGCGTCAGCTGCATTCCGCCGCCGCTATTCACCCGCCGCCGAGCCTACTGTAGCTCGCCGCCGTCGCTCAGCACCAGCAGTGGAGTCTACTGCCGTATCTAGAGAACCAGAACTTTCTGCCCCAAATTTGCTGGAGCCAAACGCGATTTCTTATGTGAAGCCTCCTAAGCTTGCACCCAGCAAACCAGGGGAGACAGAGATCGCATCCAGCGACTACAACAATAACTACATCGACCCTACAGATTACAGTCTTGGAGCGACGAGTGGAGGCGAGGAGCCTAGTGGCTCTTATGAGGAACCGCCTGAGGTTGTGTTGTCGGAACGCTCAACTGGATGTCAAAGTGTTTTACAAAGCGGAGAGGGAGTATCCGGCGGCCTTTGTGGTAGTGGTAGGGTAGCCTCCAGAAGACGCGATCGCGTAACCGCTAACCTAGCTTCTTCTCCCAGAAGCCGTAGAACCTACGGAAATGAGGTACGGCAAGCTATCAGGGCTAGAGAGTCCGGGAATCGAGCTGAAGTAACAGAAGCTATCAGGGCTGTAGGGTACTCAAACCGCTCTGGGTTACGGCGCTCTCGTCTGGCATCTAGGCTAGAACGCAATAGCCGCAGGGGAACCCTGCTGGCATCTGCCGGGCCTGTGCAAATTGGCCCGATTCGCGATCGCAGTAATCGCACTCGTTATCGTCGCGACAGGACTTCCTCCTCAGCGCCTGCGATCGCTTCCAACTTCCAGTCAGAACGCGAATACACACCACAAAATGTACCCAGTTACAAGCCACTAATTCCCACCATTTTTCGAGGCTTGAGCAACGGCAACACCAGCTTAATTTTCCCACTGGCGGTTCCGGCACCAATTACCTCACTGTTTGGCTGGCGGGTACATCCAATTTCCGGTAGTCGCAGATTCCACGCAGGTACTGACCTGGGCGCACCGATGGGAACGCCAGTTCTAGCAGCATACGCTGGTAGAGTAGCGATCGCGGACTGGATGGGCGGTTACGGTCAAGCCATTGTCCTCCAGCACAACGAAACCCAAGAAACCCTCTACGCTCACCTCTCAGAAATCCTTGTCCAACCAGGCCAAGTTATCGAACAGGGAACCGTAATTGGGCGAGTTGGCAGCACTGGTAATTCCACAGGACCTCATCTCCACTTTGAAGTCCGCCAGTTAACCGAGTCAGGCTGGATGGCGATGAACTCAGGCGCTCAACTAGAGTATGGTTTGGCGCAACTGATCAAAGCCTTACAAGTGGCCCAGGCACCTCCTCAAACAACTCCTCAAACAACTCCTCAAACAATTCCTCAAACAATTCCTCAAACAACTCCTCAAACAATTCCTCAAACAATGCAACCAGACAGTTAAGAAGGCAAAAGATAAAAGTCAAAGGCAAAAAATTAATATATTTTTCTCTCTTTTGCCTTTGACCTGTCTTGCCCCAAGATTCGGGGAAACATAGCTACACCCTTTCACAGATACCCGTGTTCTGCCAAGAATGAGGGTGTAATATTATGCAAACCAACAGTAGCGGGTGTCTCTTCCTCAACCGCAATAGCTGGAGAATGGAGAAATTTTTCTACGTATTTGCCCAAAATATCCGCTTCCAAATTTACCAAACCGCCAGTCTGTAAATAAGCAAGATTTGTCTCGGCATAACTGTGAGGAATTACAGCCACCGTAAACCAGCTGCCAGCCTGGTCGCAATCTGCCACCGTTAGACTCACCCCGTTGACAGCAATGCTGCCTTTGGGGATGATGTACCTAGCAACTCCCGCAGGTGCCGCAAAGCGCATCTCCCAAGAGTTAGAGGTTTGTAAAGATTCCTTTAAATAGCCAATTCCGTCTACGTGGCCAGTCACAAAATGCCCCCCCAGCTTGCTGCCAACCCGTAGAGACGTTTCTAAATTCACATAGGCGGCGGCTTGCTGTCGCTGTCCCAAAGTTGTGCGTTTGAGAGTTTCCGGAGAAGCGGCTGCCACAAAACCTTCGGGCAAAATCTCCTCAACCGTCAGACAAACGCCATCAACGGCTACACTGTCACCGATCGCAAGAGTCGGTAAAATCATCTGGGAGGCATCTCCAAGCGCTGAAAGCTCAAAGCGGTCTTCTCCCAAGGGATAAATGGTTCCCAATGCTTGAATTAATCCGGTAAACACTATTTTTCGCTGAAATTAGGTAAATAACGGTGATTAGTCTCTGGCTAATGGCTAAGTGCTAATGGTTTCAAAACCATTAGCACTTAGCCATTAGCAGTTAGCCATTAGCAACGGACAATACGAGGTCTATATTTTTTAGTAAAATTCCCAGCCCAATCGACCTAAGACTGCGGCATACTGGGAAATACAGCTTGGTTGATCCCAACTTAACCAAGTCTTCACAGCTGGTTGTACCGTCGCTTGGTAAGGTGATTAGAACCGCAAGCGTATTTGTTAAATCCCAGATCCGTCTAATACCAGTTTATAGCTTTGCTTTACCCACCCCGACGCCTACCGTGTTCTAGAGGCCAAGCTGATGATTGAAATGAGAGTTGCTGGAATTGCATTAGATGCCGTCACGCGCAGTCCGATAGTATTGCTCAAAGATGCTTCGGAGCGACGGGCATTGCCAATCTATATTGGACAAGATCAGGCAAAGGCAATTATCAGTGCTTTGGAAAAACAGACTCCTCCCCGCCCTCTCACTCACGATTTGATTGTCAATATTTTAGAAGCGTGGAATATGACTCTGGAAAGAATCATTATTCACTCGCTTCAGGACAATACATTTTACGCGATCCTGAGCGTTCGCCAAGGTGAGGTAAAGAAGGAGATTGATGCTCGTCCTAGCGATGCGATCGCTGTTGCCATCCGCACTGATAGTCCCATCTGGGTGATGGAAGAAGTCGTTGCCGATGCCTCAATTCCCGTTGACCGCGATGCTGACGAAGCAGAACGCCGAGCCTTCCGAGATTTTGTCTCCAAGCTCCGACCAGAGGATTTGATTCAGCGAGGAGGTTTGAGCGAGTAGCAATTTTTAGTTTTGGATTTTAGATTGAAGAATTGGGGCATCTAGCCTCCAAGTAAAGATTCATATGCTTGACTAGGCGCTATTTAATCCAAAATCCAAAATTAAAAATCCAAAATTGATATGCGTTATCGGCGGTTTGGAAAAACGAATCTACCACTATCGGTGTTTTCTATAGGAACTATGCGCTGTCTGGCTTCTGAAGAAAATGCACGCCAGACAGTACAGCAGGCTGTTTCTTTAGGAATTAATCACTTAGAAACGGCTAGAGGTTATGGCAAAAGCGAGCAGTATCTTGGTGCTGCCTTAAAAGCTGGATTACCTCTGTCGCGAGAGCAGCTTTACATCACCACTAAAATTCCGCCGACACCTGACGCTGATACTATGCGTCAGTACATTGACGAGTCGCTGTTGAGACTACAGCTGGACTACGTGGATTGTCTGGCAATTCATGGGATCAATACTTGGGAACATCTGGACTGGGTGCAGTCCGGCTGTATGCAGGCGGTAGTGGAAGCCGTAAATAGCGATCGCGTCCGACACGTTGGTTTTTCCACTCACGCACCGCTGGAGGTCATTCTGGCGGCGATTAACACCGACCTGTTTGAATTTGTTAACCTGCACTATTACTACTTCTTTCAGCACAATGCCCCAGCGGTTGAGTTAGCTCACCAAAAGGATATGGGTGTTTTTATTATTTCGCCAGCAGATAAAGGAGGACAACTCTACACTCCACCAGAAACCCTGAAACATCTGTGTCAACCTTTCTCGCCACTGGAACTAAATTACAAATTTTTATTAAGCGATCAGCGGATTACCACCCTCAGTATAGGTGCAGCTAACCCAGAGGAACTGAGGGAGCCTTTGACTGTGGCTGAGGGCGATGAATTTCTCACCCAGGCTGAAGTTGAAGTTTTTGGGCGCTTGGAGACTCATTTAGTAGAGACTCTCTCCACTGACCTATGTAGCCAATGCTACGCCTGCTTACCTTGTCCAGAAAATATCAATATCCCGGAAGTGTTGCGGCTGCGTAATTTAGCTGTTGCTTACGACATGACCGAGTATGGTAAATACCGCTACCGGATGTTTGAAAACGCGGGTCACTGGTTTTGGGGAAGCAAAGGCGATCGCTGCACCGACTGTGGTGATTGTCTGCCCCATTGTCCCCAAAATCTGGCCATCCCAGCTCTTTTGCGAGACTCGCACCAGCGTCTCAATGGGCAAGCTGGCCGTCGGCTTTGGGAATAACTATCGTGGGATTGGGGATTGGGTAGACTTTGGGAAAGCTTCTTTGTCCTCCTAGTCCTCAGTCCCCAGTACACGAGTCCCTAAATAGGTTCTTTCTATTCAGCAAAGCCGAATTTTGTCCATAGCAGAAACGTCTTTAAGGTGGCATGGAATAAAAGTTACTGCCCAAACAAGAGAGAGATTTGCTCTCTTATTTAATCAAATATTCCCTAAAATTTTTAAATATTACCAATGAATTTCTTTAGCTTATAAAAAAGCACAATTATAGATAAATAATAAAAATATTAACGCTTCTTTAGAAAAGGAAGCATAAGTAAAGCAATCTGTCAGGAAATTAGCAATAGCGGTGGCGTTTTCTGATAAAAACAGAATCAGCTATAATTAACAAGTTAAGAAAGTTTAAAAATGTAAACAAATAGTCAAAGATAGGGATGATGTGGATACTGCGCTTGTTGTGAAGTGGTCGTTAGCAAGCAGTTGTTAATTATAGAGAAAAGGACAAAACTACTAAAAAGCTATGAAAAAGATTTTAGTAATAGAAGACGAAGAATTTGTCCGGTACAACATTTTAGAACTGCTGGAGGCGGAAAATTTCGATGCTACTGGTGCAGAAAATGGCTTAATCGGGGTACAAATGGCAAGGGCTATCGGCCCCGATTTAATTATTTGTGATGTTATGATGCCCGAACTGGACGGTTATGGGGTGCTGAAAACACTACGTCAAGATCCAATGACGGCGACAATTCCCTTCATTTTCCTGAGCGCTAAGGCTGAACGAGGCGATTTGCGTCAAGGTATGGAGCTTGGGGCAGACGACTATGTAACTAAGCCGTGTACGCCAGATGAACTGCTAGGCGCGATCGCTGCCCGCCTAAAAAGACAAACAGCCATTACTCAACCCTATACCGTGGCACTCAGACAGGCAGCAGAAAGACTAAATCACTTACTTTATTACGACAACATTACTAACCTTCCCAATCGGTTGCTATTGCGAGAACGGTTCAGTCAAATAATAGACAGCAGGGAGCGAGGGAGAGAGCTAGACGGGTTCAGGAGCAGCGAGGAATTAGAATCTACATTCTCACCAGTTTCCCAGATCCCTATCAGCGAATCTTCCTTCCAAAATTGGGTTCCACTTCTATACCTGGGATTGGATCGGTTCAACCGCATCAACGAGGGCTTAGGAAATCAAAATAGCGACAGATTAATTAAAAAAATCGCCGAACGGATAACAGCCTGTCTTAGCAAACAAGACACTATCGCTCGCTTGAATGCCGATCAATTTGTAATTATTCTAGCAACCTTAAGTCAAAGACAAATGGTTGCCAGTGTTGCACAAGCCATAGTGTCATCTATTAATGAATCTTTCACCTTAGAAAGCGGTGAAGTTTTCCTCTCTGCCAGCATTGGCATTGCCTTTTATCCAAGAAATGGGCAGGATCTAGACAGCCTGATGAAGAAAGCTTCAGCGGCGATGTTTTATACCCAGAAACTTCAGGGAAATAACTATCAGTTTTATACTCCAGATATAAATGTCGGTTCTAGCGAAGAACTGGAGCTAGAGGCGAGTTTGCGTCGTGCCTTAGAACAAAAAGAATTTCAGGTTTATTATCAGCCGATTGTAAATCTTTCCTGTGGGAAAATCATCGGTGCTGAAGCCTTAGTGCGTTGGCAGCACCCCGTCCGGGGAATGGTTTCACCAGCAGAGTTTATTCCTCTGGCAGAGGAGACAGGCTTGATTGTTCCGCTTGGGGAGTGGGTGTTGCAAACTGCCTGCGCTCAAGCTCAGAGATGGCGAGATAGTGGATTTTCATCGTTCCGGGTGTCGGTGAATTTGTCGGGGCGGCAATTCAGTCAACCGGAGCTGAGTCAGCGAATTGTGCAGATATTAGAAAGTGTCGGTGTTCATCCAACTACTTTGGGATTAGAGCTGACTGAGAGCATTTTGGTGGAAAATGCTACAGGCGCGATCGCTACCTTAAACGAGTTGAAGCAACTGGGCATTGACATAGCCATTGATGATTTTGGCACAGGCTATGCTTCCCTGAGCTATCTCAAACAATTTCCCTTTGATACCTTAAAAATCGATCGTTCTTTTGTCTCAGATGTCACCAGCGATGCCCAAAATCAAGCAATTATGACTGCCGTAATTCAACTGGCTCACAATCTCAATCTCAAAGTCACGGCGGAAGGAGTAGAAACCGAAGCTGAACTGGCATTCTTAAGCCAGCAGCAGTGCGATGCTATGCAAGGCTATCTGTTCAGTCGTCCCATCCCAGCAGCTGAGATGGAAACAATGCTATTTAGGGGTAAACGTTTGTTACTTTAAACTTTCCCCCTTGTAGTAGGCACTTTTAAAGTCGGGAACCTTAGCCAACAATCCCTAGACAATAATAGAGACGAGATTAAAGTAAGTAAAAATGAAACCTCAAGGAAAACAAAACAGGAAACAGCAACGAGGAAAAAATATTGTTTATTACTTATTCCCTATTATTTATTGTCTATCGCCTTTTTTAGTGCAAGCACAAACACCATCCCTGCTGCTGCCTTCTACCAAACCTTTAGAATTCAAACTGCTCAATCCGGAGGCAACACCGCTAAGGGGCAATGTCATTACAGCAAATAGTATGTCAGAGACGGGGCTAACAAATCCTAGTCTCTGGTGGGCTGACGAACAGTTTGGTGGCAAGCTGTTGGAAAACTGGTTAGCGTACCCGAATGAGCGTCGGAATGAGCGTCGGGTGGATTTGATAGTAAACCGCCAACTTTGGAGTATTTTGGACTATATGGGGCGCTATAGCTTTGTCAACAAAATGGGTACGGTTGCTAGAGATTTCGGCTACAGCACTAGAGTTTTTATTGTTAACGAGCCGGATGAGGCGATCGCTACCTACACCTGTGATTTTAGTACCAGTAACCCTGTGTGCGATCTGGATATACAATCCATTGGTCAGGATAGTTGGCGAGTTCGGTCTAGAAATTAAAAATTATCCTCGTTCTTAGTCAGAAACTGGGAACGAAGTTATTAGAGACGCTGCCTCCTTCAATGGCTTAAACAGTTAAATATAATTGTAGGTTGGGTGAGGTTCCCAACCTACGCTAACCAGAAATGAAAAATTTTCGTTCCCCCTCTGTGGCTGGGAATGAGAATTTTTCATTTAGCGGATTTCTTGCCACAGAGAAAGGTACTTAAGAGCTGTAGATTGAGAAAGGGGATAGAGAAATTCGCTTTTCTCTAGAACCTGAGTATCTGGCAGTAACACTGAATTTGCCTGTAAAGATTTTGGTAACTCAGATCGATTCATGCCTGTGATAATTGGTGAGGCGGCGCGAGTGAATAAAGAAATTTCCAGGGCTTGTTTTTGCTGCCAACAAAAGTCAATCCATTGGTTTTGGAGAGAGGCGATATTTGCCGTATCTTCAGACTTGGAAGCAGCAGCAGGTCGCACCCACACATCTGCCCAGAGAGCGGTTCCTGACTGAGGAACTACGGCGGCGATGTTGCGATCGCTTTTTAGAACTGGCAGCACATCAGTTGACCAACCCACCGCTAGCCAAGTGTCTCCTATAAGTAAGGGTTCCAGATAGGTATCAGAACTGTAAAGCTTAATCTGCCCTTTTAACTTAGCAAGAGCGTCTTTTAAGTCGGGAACTTTATCCAGGTTTTCCGTATTATAAGAATGACCTAGCCGTTTTAAAGTTAGACCAATAACTTCTCGCGGCTGATCCAAAACAGAAATGCGATCGCGCAGTTCTTCTCGCCACAAATCCTGCCAATCTCTAGGCTCCCATCCCAACGCCTTGAATTTATCGCGGCGATACACAATAACAGTGCTTCCCCAGCGGTAAGGAGCGCCCCAAATCTTTCCCGAAGCGTCCAACTGTCCTTGTGCATTGCGTCTTACTAATTCTTGCCAAGGACGCGGTAACTGCTTCCATCCTGCTGTCTGTGTTGGCTCAATTGGTTGAATTAGTTTTTGTTCTATTGCTTGTGCTAACCAGTAATCTCCTAACGTCACTAAGTCAGCAATCACTGGTGTCTTTGTAATAAAGGGTATCCGCATCCAACCCTTTCCCGTCTCGCTTGGTTTGTGCCAAGTTTCCAGACGGGTAAATAACTCTTTTAATTGTGTTTCTGGCGTAAAATCCAGAGTGGCTGATTGCTTTAGGCTCTGGCGAAATTCATTTAATAGCTGAGCGGGAATGGAATTTTTCAGCAGTTTGACTCTTAAAGCTGGGTTTTGGGAACTCCCACAACTTGCAAGCAGCTGACTCATTGCCAGGGTTCCAGCACCCAGCAGAAAAGACCGTCGATTTATCATAAACTGTCGTGAAAACAGGGGCTAGAAAGGCAAAATGCCTTTTTAATTTTTTCTTTTTAATTTTTTTGTCGCCGCTCTACCCCAAAGCCTACCAATTCAATAACCGTTGGTGGTTCGCCGTTTTGAGGGCGTTCGTAGGTAATAATCGTGCGTAAGCGGATATCATCCTCTACAATCCGCATTTGATCCACTGCTACGGAACGGCGATAGTAAGTTATCATTTCCAGGATTTGGCGAGTAGGCTGATAAGTAAAGCGCCCCACAATCGCTCCTGGTTCTGAGTATCCCTCATCCCGCAGATAAAAACCCTCAATGACTTCTTCCCGGACGGGAACATCAGCGGCGATGGGTAGAGAAGGCTTTTTGGCTGGCGATTCTTCTGACACCACGTAAGCATCTGGCACAAATAGCGCCTTCAAACTCATCGCTACTTGTTCGCCCTTTTCCGAGATGGTATCAAACGCGATCGCAAACCCCGGACAGACATGATCATCTTCCTTCACCTGATCGGTGTCTACCTTAATTCCATTTAACGAGTAAAACTCGAAAGTTGGCTGCTTTTGTTCCAGCGTCAGGGGTTCTACCCGAAATTCTGTATAAGAGCGTTCCACCTGACCGCTTAAGACAGAATGATACGTTCTTTCGGTTGTCCATACTCCTGTGCAAGCGGTAAAAAACTCTCTTATGCTGAGCATTTTTTCTTCTAAATGGCTAAATTTACGTCAATAAAAAGGATTTTGCTTATTTGATTAAATTAACATAACTTTGTGTTCTTGTGTACAGACGATATTTATAACCTTCAATATTTTTGTGCCGCCGCCGGAACATCATACATAGCCCGCATTTTCATATTTACTGAGTATATTTTCTTACCATGCTTTTAGCTGAGAAATTTTTTAATGTTGAAGACAAAAATTAACCAAGATAGCCGTAAAAGAGCGGAATTTACCATAAAGCTTCCAAATCGCGAGTTTCCCAGTCATAGTTTATTAATCGGGCAATCAAGAAATCGCTCAGCCATGTCTATCTAGATGCTGGATACAGCGTCTTACAGACGCTTAACTCCTGGTGAAAAAATTCATCTTACCCAATAGTTAAATAATTGATAAGTAAAACGCTATTTGAACTGTTGTTTCATAACATGAAGATCGGAGAAGTTACACACCAGGAAATTGCATGGATTCACTTCAAAAGCAAATTGTCGTTTTAAGTCATAAAGTTGATGTCGTGTACGAAATGCTCGAACAGATGAATCAGAAAGTCTCTGAATCTCTGTCGCAAAGCAAGCAAGCGCCTGTCCAAGCTGGTACACCCCCGCCGATAGGAGCAAATAATAGCCGCTACTCGTATCAAAGCTACAGCAGTATGACTTCAGTGATGGAGCATAAGGATGTATTGGTTGATACCAATGGTTTAGACGGCAACTTCAACAGTAGTGAGAAGGAGTTGTCGCCGGAAATTCAAATCCAACGCCTAACCGCACAACTTACAGCAGCTTATAATCGCATCGCCGCCTTGGAAGAACAGTTACTTTCTAAAAGAA
This sequence comes from Trichocoleus sp. FACHB-6, assembly GCF_014695815.1. Classification (NCBI taxonomy): domain Bacteria; kingdom Bacillati; phylum Cyanobacteriota; class Cyanophyceae; order Leptolyngbyales; family Trichocoleusaceae; genus Trichocoleus; species Trichocoleus sp. FACHB-6. Next base: position 61,492 of record NZ_JACJOY010000120.1, on the reverse strand, counting down.
TCCACTCTTAACAGCAACAGTCAGAAGGATAAAGGTTAAATTTATACTTCATACTGAATACTCAATACTTCAACAACGTTCTATCAACGTTTCAATAGCATAGAGTAATTGCTTTTGGTGCCAGCCTTGGGTTAGTGTAGCTGCGATCGCGCATCCCCCTGCACCCATACCTTCTTTGACATATCCTTGCTCATAAGCCCTCAGTTGAGGGTAACGAGAAGCCGCAAAACTTAGCCCAGTAGCCATTAGGGAAACTGGGTTGATAGTTTTTGCTAATCCAACAGTGTCGCCCGTAGAGTCTTCTGCCACCCAGCGGGTTGTTCCTACCACTACTTGTTCTGGTTGCCAGGACAGGTTACATTGACGTGATATTGCCTGCATCAAGGCATATACAGCCAGCATTTGCGTTCCACCAGCAAGCAAAACACCGCAGCTACGACTAGCAGCGATCGCCATCCCCGCCGCCACAACTTGCATCGGATCTCCAATTGCCGCCACTAGCTGCAAAGGGTCAATTGCTTCGCCGGGACTGGGGACTGGGGAAGAGAAGACAGCAACTTTTTTGTCTTTCCAGTCCCCAATCCTCGCCGCTTGTAGCCCAGCTTGCACCACAGCCCACTTTTGGGAATGATTGCAACTGGGGTGGCTGCTGTTGACTTTACCAACAGCAGCGAAACCCAAGCCAGTTAAAACAGCCAAAGCCGTTGTCGTTCCCCCGACCACGCACTCGCCCAGAATTAAATACCCATTGGGAATATTTGCCGCCAGCTTTTCTCCCCACCTAAGCCCCTGCTGGAGCAGATGTTTTACTATTGTTAGTTCCAGGGCATTTCCTTGACTGAGACACCGGGCTGGAAAGCCCCCTAAATCAATTGTTGGGACACTCGGCGGCTGGGGCAAACCTGCATTAAATAAATAAACTGGAATATTCAGACCCTCGATTGCAGCGCGAGAGATTAGCACTGGTGAAGCTCCCGCTTGCAGGGGAGGTAGAGGATATTGAGGCTGCTGGCGAGGGCCGTTATACAAAAATTCGGCATCTGCGATCGCAGTGTATCGCCGATCTCCTGGCGTTGCACCAGCCGCAGAAATGCCGGGGATCAAGGCGGTGTCAGTAAATCCTAAAATACAAGCAAACACCGCTGGCTGTCCTCGATATCGCTGGAGCCAGCGGTGTCCCTGTTCGTGTTGGGTGTAGACGTTAATGGGGATTCGGGATTCGGGATTGGGGATTGAGGATTGGGGATTGAGGATTGGGGATTGGGGATTGGGAAATCTCCCTTGTATCTCTTCCCCAGTACCTTGTCCCCAGTCCCCAGTCCCTTGTCTTTCTTCTCCCATCATCCTTTATTCCTCGTAATCTAATAAAACTTGTACCCAGTTTGGCGGACGGGGGATTGGGTTGCCTAAGCGATCCAGTAGCACCAAAGCCACAAGATGCACCACGAATAGATAAATGATATTGCTCAGGATGACCATGCCGAATGCGATCGCTTGAACCACATAAAGACTCGGTTGGGCGAGCAACCCTAGCTTGACAAATATCCACTCTGCCAATTCCGTCACCTGGCTTGTCGTGTAAACCCAGAGGTCTTCGCCCAGTAAAATTGATAGCAGCCAAAACCTAAAAAAGAATCCAAACGTCCCAATAATCCCACCTATACCAATCGAGAACAGCCAGTTACTCCCGCGCCTCCACATAGCCCCCAGCTGGACACCCATCAAAGCATAGGGGATAACAAAGAGAATGCTGCGGGTAGGCCCCATCAGCACCGACAACAGCAACCCAGAAACCAACGCCGCCATCCAAGCAGCGCGGTATCCCCAGCGCAAGTATGCCAAAGCAATTGGCACCGGGAAAAACATTCGCAACAGTGGCCCCAGGGGAAAGTAATAATTAATCAGCCAAATTAAGCTAGAGGTACTAGCTAAAAAGGCAGTTTCCACCAATATCAGGGGAGACTTCGCACTCACCTTAACTTCAGAAAAATTGTCTGGTGGGGCGCTGATTGTCCCTGTTGTTTCGCTTCTATCCCCGTCCCCAGACATTTGTGGATTAAAGCTTTCAGGGCCAGTTGTACTTTGTCTTGCTGCGTTCGCCAGTCCGGTCGGCTGATTTTCCGTTTCCAGAGGATCGCTGGGGCGATCGCCTTCACCGTCTTTAAAAGGATCGCTCATGCAAATTTTAAAACAGGCAGATTTTAATTTAACCTTTATCTAACTTTGAGGCGGATCATTCCCTGGCACCATTGATGATTTTGCCGAAAAGCCAGATTTCTTATTGATAAATAGGGGATTGGGAACAAAGTTATGAGTTATAAGTTATTTATTTCCAACTTTTCGCCTCCTCACTCCCCATGCCTAAGTTTGCCTTACACGATTAATCGTTCCAAGGCTCCCATATCGGGAATACACAGGATATCGTGATCGCGCATAATCAGCCCTTTTTTCTCCAACTTTGTCAGTACCCGCGTCACTGTTTCCCGCGCCAGTCCGCTGAGACTACTCAACTCGCGATGAGGCAAATTCGGGATATTAATTCCTTTTTGTGCAGTTTTCCCCTGCCCTTCCGCGAGAAATAACAACGTATCGGCTACACGCGACATACTGTCCGATTCTCGCAACCGGAGACGACGGTTAACTTGACGCAGGCGTTTTGCCATCAGCTGAGCCAACCGCACGCCTGCTAGGGGTTCATTATTAATTAACTGAACGAAATCAGCAGCGGGCATACTGCCAATCGTCGTGGGAGTTAATGTGATCACATCCGTAGAACGAGGCACCTCATCGAGTGCTGCCATTTCGCCAAAGAGTTCTCCTTTCCCAAGAATGTTGAGAGTAACTTCTTTGCCATCGAGGTTGTAGGTACGAATTTTCGCCCAACCCTCCAAGATGAAATATACTGAGCCGCCCCAGTCGTTTTCCAGCAAAATCACCTGATTTGCTGGATGAGTACGAGTAACGACATGAGAAGTCGCCTTCTGCACAACAGTTTCTGGTAAGCCAGTAAACAAAGGAGCGGAGACAATCAACGAATTGAGATTAGAATTTGGGTCGCGGGAGTTGTATCTGTCTTCCATCGGGCCATCGCAAAAGTAAACGCTTTTAAACGGATAATTAGTGGCCCACTTTCATCGGGGCTAGCTGGTAGCGTTTTAACGCAGAGCAATAAGTAAGAGCTGGACTTTTCAGCAATACTGCCAGAATAGTACAGCAGGTGGCGTTGCCCCACTCGAAGACAATTTTGCTGGACAAGAGGCACGAAGGTGCCAATTCATTCCCAAGCAAGAGGCACCTATTTAGAAATGACTCTACCGTTATTATCCTCTCTACGGTAAACTCACTACCAGTTGCCGATCGTTCAAAAGCAAAACTCACATTCTACTCCAAACGCTTTATTTTATGGCGATCGCGTACTTGTTACGCGGTTGGCGGCACTTGAGGGCGATCGCTCCTGAATATATCTACATTTATAATTACCCGTTTTGAAATACTTCACCCGGTAGATGTAGAACCCTGTGAAATTTAGTTGTTGTCGCTCACGCAGTCTAACATTATAGCCAGTAGCAGTATAGTAGCTTTTGATAACTGGGCAATCGTTCTAGGCGGGGGTTCCCTTGTGACTCACGAAACAGATTCAATTTCAACAATCATCGCTGACATTGACAGCATCCTCCAAAAGGCCAGCTCCCGTCGTCCTTGGCTCAGATCGGTCGATGTCCAAGAGCAGCGGCGGCTTTTGGAGCAAGTTCGTAATTATTTAGCCGCACAACAGCAATCCAATGCTGTAGTTGAAGAGCAGTACCTCCAGCGATCGCAGGAAACGGGGCGGCAAATTGTGCAAGCGGTTGAGAAAGAGATGCACTCGTTGCGCTCCGGCTTAATTGGGCCTTTACAGGCGGAAATGGAGCGGCTGCGCCAACAACGGGAGTCGCTAATTTCAGAAATTCGGCAGATGGAGAGTTCCCGGCTGCACTATCGAACTCTTACCCAGCAACAGGCATCCCAGCAGCAAATGATTTCCGAATTTTTGCAGGCGCTTTCTGGTCGCTTGCAGGAAACTCTGACGCAACAGATGGCTCAAAGCCTGACGAATCTAGAAGCCCAATTTATGAATTTGGCGTATACATCCCAACAAACGCCACCATCCGCCTCTGGCCCAGCCTACGACCGCAGCCAGATAAACAATCCAGCACCGCTACACCCTCGTGAGCGTCTGGAACAACTGCAAATGCTACAGGCGCGATCCGATCAACTGTTGATAACGCTGGATTCTACTATTTGTTCCGTCTTCGAGACGCTACAGCGCAATATTCACAGCTATCAAGAGTCTTTGTTCCAAGGACTGGAGAAGATTCACAATTTGGGGCAGCAGAGTGAGGTCAGGTTTACCGAGTTGGTAAATCATCTGAGTGAGCAGTTACAGCAAGAAGCCTCAACCATAATGCAATCCTCCTCTAGGCGGATTTCCGAATTGGAGTCACCCCCAGAAGCGACTACAAGGCCGCAAAACCCAGGCAACCTGGAACCCAGGCAACGTGGAACCCAGGCACCTTGGAGAGAGGCAAATATTGCTCCGTTCTCGCCTTCACAAAATTACAGAAGCTTCTCGCCTAATGCTGACAACCCTCCCACACAATTACCGTATCCAGGTATTGAACTGCCAGCTAGATCGGTGGAACTGGTAGAGGAGCCAAGTCCGGAGGCGAATCCGACTATTAGCACTTGGGTTGTACAGGGACAGGAGCGATCGCCATCCGCAGCAGCCAACAGTGATGAAGGACTGAATCCGGAGATGGATATATCCGCTCTAAATCTGGATAGTCTGGATGATGATGATATGACAACCCTCCTACAGCTGAATGCTGTAATTCCCGTGCCTCCTGAAACACGGGAAGACGAACTAGACGATTTTTTTAATAGTTTGTTTGGTGCGGAACCGGTGAGTGACGCTGGGGTGGAAAAGTCACAACATACGGCTCAGGAAGAAGGAGAGAGGGGGAGACTAGGAGCAACAGAAAAATCCCCCGAATCTATTACAGAACCTACAACACAGTCTTTAGAGGATGCTTTGTTTGCCGGACTGATAGATTCGTCGGATGAGCCGACATTTGTACAGCCACAGACAAGACCTTGGGAAAATGCTTTGTTTCCGGAAGATTGGGAAGCAACCGTTTTTCAGATAGACACAGAAGCGATCGCACCCATCGCGGCAGATGAGCAAGAGCAACCCTCCAAAATTGCTAGCCGTTTGGGTGAAGAAATCTTTGCCGCCGAAACAAATTTAGCCGCCAATAGCGATGTTGAACCAGGGGATCTGGTCATCTCGTCGCTGGCTGATTTATTTCCGGAGGCGCTGACAGATGAATCCCTGAGTTCTGCTGTAGAAACTACCGTTCAAGAAACAACTCAAATTCAGGTAGAGCCAACCATACCTCAGCAAGCAATAGACACAGAGACACCTAGCCTGTCTCTAGAGCTAGAAGATACCTACATTCCAGCTTCGCCAGACGAGGATCTGCTGGCAATAGATGCTTCTGCTAGCCAAGCAGAAGAATTTTGGCTGGATCAAGAGACTTTGCAACTGCTGAGTGAAGACCTTTTTAGCTTCGAGACACCTACTAGCCGCCGAGAGCAACAAACAGAAATTCTGGAGACAGCTCAGCAGATAGGTGAAAATCTGTATAGATTAGAGGCACCTGATAGCGATTTCCTTCAACAAAAGGAGATTTTTGGAACCGAGTTAACCGGGGAATTGATGGCGCAGCAGCCTTTTACTCAAGAGGAACTGGCACTAGACGAAATCCACAGGAGTGAAAATCAAGAAATTCACTTATTTGAAGAAACTGTGGCAGACACAGCACTGGATGAAGTGTTGATGGAGGATTGGGACGATCTAAACTTGGATAGTTTTCCAGAGGATGTGTCTGCTGGTGTGCCAAATGAGCAGGCGCAGTCTCAAAGTGAAGCGTTACACCAAGAAGATTCCCCCAAACAGCCGGAGAAAACAGAACCATCTGTGTCTGAATGGGATGCGTCATTATACACCTGGGAACCGCTCTATCCACCTCCAGACACGGTGATTGGTCTGCTTCCTCCAGCTAAGGAATTAACAGCGGAGGAAGAACAGACAGCAGTCCCAGAAAATGCGATCGCTGCTTGGGAGTTGTCAGAAACACCTGAATCAAATTCCAGCCAGCAAACATTCAATGAGTGGGATGAAGCGGTGGAATTATCTTTAGAAGAATTAAGTCGGGTGGAAACAGAAAACGCGATCGCTTCTGATGATGAATACTTAGCTGCTTGGGAGTTGTCAGAAACACCTGAATCAAATTCCAGCCAGCAAACATTCAATGGGTGGGATGAAGCGGTGGAATTATCTTTAGAAGAATTAAGTCGGGTGGAAACAGAAAACGCAATTCCTTCTGATTCTGATGATGAATACTTAGCCTCTTGGGATTGGGAAGAAACGCCAGAAAGCGATGGGGGAGAAACAACACAATCAGAGGATATGGATTGGGAGTTGGAATTGTTACGCTTGGAGGAACTGATCGCACCAGAGGAAGCGATCGCATCCCAAGAAGAATCCTTTGACGAAGCCTTTAACGAAGCTTTTGATAATGAGGACTCAACTCTAACATCCGACGAGTTGAATCTAGATATACCCCCATCGTCAGATTCTGAAAAAAAAAAACAAATAGTGACTCCGAATGAGGAAGCTGTAAGCAGGGAGGATGAAACAGATTTTTCGGTGGAAGCGATATTTGAATCTCAGATTTTTACCGAAAACTTTATTCATCCTTCGTCCTTCAACCCCGTTCCTTTGATATCACCGCTTGCTGAACCAGCATTTCTGAAGAACCTCACATTGCCAGATAGTGTGCCTCCGCCTCCCGTGGGGACAGACGCAGAGGGGTTCGGGGTAAAGTGTTTTAATGATGGACAATTAACCGGATTTGAGCTTAAAAGTCCTTCATCCTTAATCCTTCATCCTTTAAAAAAAGCCGCCTCAGAGGATGTCAGCAACTATACCTGGTATTTAGGAATTGACTTTGGGACAACTGGTGTTTCCGCAGTTTTGTTAAATTGCTCCACTGGCGAAAGATATCCTATCTATTGGATGAAATCCCAACAGCCAGAGTCAAACGAAACCAGCTTTCGTTTACCATCTGTAACCTACATAGGGCCAGAGGGGAATATTCCGGGATCATCAGTAGCAGCGATCGCTGTTGCTCCAACATCCGTTGCCAATAGTAAAGAGGGGATATTCATCCAAAACTTTAAGCCATACTTGAAAGTTGGCATTCCTTACTATTCTGTCTCCGGCAAAAATTGGGAGCCAATGTTGCAGTGGTCGCTTGACCAGCCAATTTCTTTGTGCTGGATTGGGCGCTCGTTGAAAGCTTTATTCGCTACTCTGACACCCCTACAAGGCGAGGAAAGCCCTCTATCTTCCTCAGAACAAGCTCCTTCATATTTAGTAGGTGCTGCTGGTCTAAAGCCATCTACGCTGAATGCAGCGATGAGCCGCTTAAGCGGTGCGATTGTGGGTTGCCCTGCCCAGTGGGGGGATACCTACCGCTTTAATATTCGTGAAGCCTTGCTGGAGGCGAAGCTGGTGGGGCATCCAGAGCAAATTTTCTTTCTTGAGGATGCGATCGCTACTGTGTTGGCAGGAATTGAAGGTGCGACACTCCCAGAAGTACCCTGGCGAGGCCCCACTTTAGCAATCAATGCTGGTGCCACCACAACAGAACTCGCTTTGGTAAATTTACCGGAAAATCTGGAAGATTTAGCTCATTCCGACTTTGCTTGTCAAAGTTTTGCCTATGCGGGTAATGCGATTGACCAAGACATTATCTGTCAATTGCTTTTGCAGGATGAAGGCAGCAAAATAAAAGATAAATTAGAATCTTCATTTATTCTTCATTCTTCATCCCTCATCTTTCCTAAGGCGGGTGAACCAGATTTGGCGACACGCGATCGCTTATCATCGCTGTTGCAAAGTTCCCCTCTAGGACAAAAACTCCTAGAAGCCGCTAGTTATCTAAAACGGATTCTTCAACACCAAGATAGCTATACCCTGGAACTGGGCGAACATTCCTGCGTGGTGACGCGCCAAGACCTAGAAAACCGGGTGTTCAAACCGTTTATTGAACAACTCAATCAGAAGCTAAATTCGCTGCTAATTCAGACAGGAATACGCGAATCAGGGATTAAGCAAATCATCTGTACTGGCGGAACTGCTGCCATCGGTGAAATCGCCCAATGGCTGCGTCAAAAATTACCAAAAGCAATCTTGATTCGGGACACAGATACAACATTTCGCGTCTGGTCAGGGGAACAAGCAACCCGAAGCTGTAGCCCGGTTGCCTACGGTTTGGCTACTTTACCGTTATATCCCCAACTGTTGGAACAACAAACGCAGCAGTACAGCGACTATTTTCTGCTTTTGGAACTTTTACGCGCACTGCCCTCCCAACCGCTTCCGGTTGAGGAAATTTTGCAGATACTAGAGTATCGCGGTATTAATACACGGGTTTGCTTTTCTCGCGTGATGGCACTTTTGGACGGTCAGATGCCTGCTGGTCTGGTGCCGTCACAAACCGCTTCGGGTTTACTGACTCCCGCCTCGGCACAAAATCCTGATTATCAGGCGATCGCTTCCGCACCTCTTTTTGAGAAAGAGGCGACGCAGCTTTATCGCATGAATGGACAGCAAAGCGAGGCTTGGCGGCGTTATTTAAGTAGCGTTCTGGCTGGTACTCAGCAAAAACTGGACGACCCACTAGCGGTCAATTTGTTAGAACTGGCAATAATTTAGGGATTGGGGGCTGGGGGCTGGGGACTAGGGACTAGGGACTAGGAACTAGGAACTAGGAACTAGGTAAGACTTTTTTCTCTTCCCCAATCCCCAATCCCCAATCCCCAATCCCCAATCTCTACTTTCAACCCTAGCATCATATTAATGCACTTTTGTCAACCGCGTAAACACTAAATATATAAAAGCCGAATATCCTTAAAGATTCGGTGAAATAAGTGCTTTGGACATTCCAAGTAGGAAGGGTGTTGCTTATATTGACATATAGAAAGCCCAAATTATAGAAACCAACTACAGAACTGTGATTACTACTTATCGCTTCCGGGAATCCAAAAAAGTTGCTTCGCCAGAAATGGATGAACTCTACTTAGTTGATTGTGAAAAACAAGCCGAACATCATCCATCGGTTACTAGCAAAGCGAAGCGCCTAATTGATATTTTGGGAGGCATGGTAGGTTTAGGGATTACGGCTGCGATCGCAATTCCAGTAGCGATCGCTATGCAACTTGATAACCCCGGCCCAGTATTTTACAGCCAGATTCGTTGCGGTCTGCACGGTCGCCAATTCCGCATCTGGAAATTTCGTTCTATGGTTGTCGGCGCAGAAAAGCTTCAGCATCTGGTGAAGAACCAGGCAAAAGGGCATATCTTTAAAAATGAAAATGACCCTCGCATTACCCGCGTGGGAAGATTTATGCGCCGCACTAGCTTAGACGAATTTCCTCAGTTTTGGAATGTTCTGATGGGGGATATGAGTCTGGTGGGAACCCGTCCACCCACAGTCAATGAAGTTAAGAACTACGACGGTCATCATTGGGAACGGTTGAATGTTAAGCCGGGAATTACTGGCGAATGGCAAGCTAACGGTCGTTCTACTGTGGAAGACTTTGAAGAAATCGTTCGTATGGACATCGACTACCAACGCAAGTGGTCTGTTATCTACGACATCAGCCTAATTTTCAAGACCGTAATGGCAGTTTTGGATAAGAAAGGCGCTTGCTAAAATTTTTAGTTATGAATTGTAGAGACGCGATTTATCGCGTCTCTTGTTTTATGATGACGGTAGTCATTAATGGCTACCTCATAACTCATAACTATTGATGAATCTGCCTAACTGGATCACTTTATCTCGTTTGTTATCTCTACCATTTCTGCTCTATTTGCTGCAAAACCCAACAACTGAAACTCGCTGGATCAGTCTGGCAATTTTTCTGGTTGCGGCGGCTACAGATTGGCTGGATGGCTACTTAGCTCGTAAACTAAATCAAATTACAGATTTGGGTAAGTTTCTTGACCCTTTAGTTGATAAATTATTGGTGTTAGCTCCTTTACTGGCGCTGATTGGGTTAAATCAAGTTCCAGCATGGGGTGTATTTTTGATTTTGGGACGAGAGATCGCGATCGCAGGTTGGCGCGTTAACCAAACTACCATCACTGGTGCCAATATTTGGGGGAAGCTGAAAACAGTGAGTCAGATACTAGCGATCGCACTCCTCATCGCACCCCTACCTGACTCATGGCAAATTTACTCTTTGGTTGCCTTTTGGGTTTCTGTTGTCCTTACCTTGATTTCTGGCGCAATTTATGTATCACCTCAAAAAAGCGCTCAACCGATAGGGTAGGGTTCTCATTCCCAAGCCACAGCCCAGGAACGAGAATTAAATCAGGCTGCTTTTAAAATCTCATCATCAACTGAGAAATCTACCTCAGCTTTGTCGCGACCAGAGGCGAGATAATCATTTAAGAACGAGTCTTTCAGCCCAGAAATCAAGTCATATTCTGGATGCCAGCCTAGTTCAGTCTTGGCTTTATCAACTGCGGCGAAGAAATGCTGAGTTCTCATAGGAAAAGCCTTGCGTTTCCCAAAATCAAACTTTTTCGCGTCGTAATGGACAATTTGCAAATCTTGGTCTGACTTCCCGGCAGCAATAGCACAAGCACGCGCTAACCCATCAAAGGTGACATAGCGATCGCCTGACACATTATAAATCTGCCCAACTGCCTGAGATTTCCCCAAAACTGCTGCCATCGCCGCCGCTAAGTCTTTCACATGACCAAACTGGGTGATATGCAAACCATTTCCGGGAATTGGAATCGGGCGATTCCGCACAATCCGATCGAAAAACCAAGCTTCCAAATCGTTGTAGTTCTGAGGCCCGTAAATATAAGTAGGACGAATAGATGTAACAGGTAATCCCTGTTGGGTGAGGTAAGCTTCTGTTTCAAACTTGCCCTTGTGACGACTTTTTGGATCGACAGCATCGCCTTCTACATGAGGCATTTGGTCTGACTTCAGATAAACACCAGCAGAACTCATGTAGACAAAATGCTGCACCCGGTCTTTAAATATTTCTGCTAAAGGTTGGGTGTCGCTTAATTCCCGCCCGTTGTTATCAAAGATAGCGTCAAAATTTTCCGAAGATAACTTTTCTTTTAGTTGCGAGGCATCAGTGCGATCGCCATGAATTTGTTTTAGACCTTCAACTGGTGCAGGCTTGTTACCGCGATTAAAAAGTACGACTTCATGCCCTTGTTCCACCAGCATTTTTGTTAGATAAACCCCAATGAACCGGGTTCCACCCATCATTAAAATTCGCATTCTGCACCATCCTCATTTTTTGCCAATTTGTCTGAAATTTTCCACAAACGTCCTTCACAGTGAACTTCATCGCCAATGATTTGAACGCCACGTCGTGCAATCGCAAATATTTCTTTTCTCTCTGAATCTGTTAAGTAGTCATCACCTTTACGGCCCATTGGACGCTTTCGAGGATCTCCCCCAGCATCTAGATAGCGTTGCCGAGATCGGGCAAAAAGTTCTTTTAATCTTTCGGACTCTTGTTTCTGGACTTCAGTCAGTTCTTTCATAGTTCCGATCTCCATCTCATAGGAACAATATCGCCATTTTGCAGGAGTCGGGCATAAAGTAATACAGAGCTTGGTGTTTCAATTACCCAAATTCCTGTTTCTTCATCATACACCGCATTGCTAAGTAGTTCTAAGGTGTCCAGAGCGTTAAGAATTAGATACTGTAATTCTGATGGTTCCACAAGTTGTTATTCTAAATTTTTGCCAAAACTCATCTTACAGTCTGAGTTGAGTGACAGCAATTTTGCCGGAAAAACAAACATCAACATCACTTCCGGGAGTGCGATCGCGTTTTTGATATTCTCCTACATAGTAAAAATCATCACCTTCAATTCGGTAATTTACTGGCAACGGTCGCTTACAGGGTTCGCAAAATACCACTTCTGGATCGGGATCTCCTGGTTCCAAATGTGGTAAATTCACGTTCCAAAAGCTTCCCGGTTCAATGGTACGAGTCAGTAAGTCTGCTAAAACTCCAGCTGTCCAACGCGCCGCCACATCCCAATCAACATTCCGCTTCCCTTTGCGATAATGAGAAACGGCAATTCCCGGAACTCGGTGCATCGCCGCTTCGCGCACAGCTGCTACTGTGCCTGAGATGTAAGAGTCCACTCCCAAGTTGCCTCCAGCATTGATGCCTGAAAGTACGAATTTGACATTGGGACATAAATGTGACAAGGCAATGCGAACGCAATCAGCGGGAGTGCCTGCGATCGCATATTCAACATTAGAGCGTCGCTTGAGATGAATCGCTCTAGTCGTCGTCACCTGATGACCGCAACCCGATAGATGGTCACAGGGAGCAACAATTACGCCATTGCCATTCATCGCCTTGTACAGCGCTCGGATACCAGGAGCGTCTATTCCGTCGTCGTTGGTGATAATGAACGTCATAGATTTTTGGAGAGTAGTGTTGTAGTGTTCTGCTAAGCCATACTAAAATCAGAACTATAAAAATAATTCAAGCGCTATCAAAGTAATTTATAGTTAAATTTTGTAAGATTATTCTATAGTGATAACACTCACCAGATACTTTTAGTATGCTTAATTCTTTACCCTTTGCTTACTTCCAAAACAAATTTGTGCCTTTTGCTGAGGCAAATATTTCCATCGCTACCCATGCTTTGCATTATGGAACCGGAGCCTTTGGAGGATTGCGTGGCATCCCCGATCCCCAAAACCCTCAACAAATTTTGCTGTTTAGATTAGACCGTCATTGTCAAAGATTGAGTCAGAGTGCTAAGTTTCTTCGCTACGATTTACCAGCAGATAAAATCGAAAATACTATAGTCGATTTTGTCCGAGTTAATAAGCCAAGTACGTCTTTTTATATTCGACCTTTTATCTATACCTCAGATATAGGTATTGCTCCCAGACTTCATAACATTGAGAAACAGTTTTTCGTTTATGGATTAGAGTTAGGAGATTATATGTCTCCTGAAGGAGTAAGCTGTCGCATTAGTTCTTGGTATCGACAAGAAGATCGCAGCTTTCCCCTGAAAGGTAAAATTACAGGAGCTTATATTACTTCTTCTCTAGCCAAAACTGAAGCTGTAGAATCCGGTTTTGACGAAGGGATTTTAATGAACTCTCAAGGCAAAGTCTGTGAAGCTTCGGGGATGAATATTTTTATTGTGAGAAATGGGCAACTAATTACCCCTGGAGTTGAACAAGATATTTTAGAAGGCATCACTAGAGATAGCATTCTCACAATCGCTCAAGATATGGGAATTAAAACTATAGAAAGACCCGTTGATAAATCTGAGCTTTTGATTGCTGACGAAGTGTTTTTAAGTGGGACTGCTGCTAAGATAACCCCAGTAAAAAGAATTGAAAACTACGAGTTATCAACAACTAGACCAATAACTGAAAAACTTAGGGAGAAACTGACAGCAATTACAGAAAACCGAGACGATAATTACCGAGAATGGGTATACACAATTCCCCTTGAATAAACATAAGTATTCAAATGGGGGAGGGTGTGAATAATCGATATTAAAGATTGGTGGAAATTGCTTGAACGGGACAAGTAGGAATACACTGTTCGCAGACAATGCAGCGCGATCGCATAAACGTTAGCCGGAATGTCTGCGGATCTAAAGTAAGGGCTTCCGTAGGGCAAACACCAGTACAAAGTCCGCAGTCAACGCAGACATCTTCATCAATAACAATCTCCCGACTGGCAAAGGAAACGCTGATATCTTGCGATCGCATCCAATCAATCGCCGCATCCAGCGCATCAATATCGCCCAAAAGTTCCACTACCAGCTTACCAATTTGATTCGGTGCCACCTGAGCGCGAATAATATTCGCCGCCACATTAAAATCTTTAGCCAGTCGATAAGTCACTGGCATTTGTATTGCGCGTTTCGGAAAAGTCAGCGTTACTCGTTTTTTCACAGCAGGGGATGGGCTGGGGGCTGGGGACTGGGGGCTAGGGATTAAAAACTGGGGACTCTTGGACTGGGTAAGAATCCTTCCAATCCCCAATCCCCAATCCCCAATCCCTAATTCCTAATCCCCTTAGTAAACTAAAGGAAGCTTATATACAAATCCTAAACAAAATCTTCAATGGCTGTGACACCTGAAACAACTGTAACTCCCCAAACCCAGCCGCCAGCAGACAGCGGGAAACGCATTAGAAATTTCTTGATTGCAATGGTAGCAATTATCCTCACCGTTGCCCTATTTTTCGGACTGCGAACCGAGACAAGTTCAGTTTCCCTAGACGCACAGGCGCAAACATCCACACCGTTAGAAGTGGCTTTGAGTAATGGTAAGCCGACGCTAATGGAATTTTATGCCAACTGGTGTACTAGCTGTCAGGCGATGGCAAAAGATTTGGGCGAACTTAAACAAGAGTACGCGGAGTCTGTGAACTTTGTGATGCTGAACGTGGATAATAACAAGTGGTTGCCAGAGATGCTGCGCTACCGAGTCGATGGCATTCCACATTTCGTGTATTTTGGGAAAAATGGGGAAGCGATCGCTCAAACCCTCGGTGAAATGCCTCGTCTCATCATGCAGGCAAACATTGAAGCCCTAGTTGCTGCCTTACCCCTACCTTATACCCAAGCGGGGCAAGTATCCGCCTTTGAAGCGCCCGTCACCCCAGCAAAAGCCACCCCTGACGATCCTCGCAGCCACGGTAGTCAAGTCAAAAATTAAAAATGCAAAATGTTTAATTTTACTCTAGGAGGATGACTAGGCTTACCGCTTTGGGTTATAAGCTATTTGCTGCATGAAGGATGGCAAATGACGAATCCACCGCCCCCCGATCCAAGATCCTCTCAACTAGGCTTTGATGAGTTGATAGGCATTGTTGTAGCCTTTGCCGCCATTGGCGCGATTTTCTTTTGGGTGATAGGTAGAAAAGATGAAGGGTTGAATCTGACAGGCTTGCCGATTCCTAACGCCACTGCGAGTCCCACGCCAGCAGCCCCACTACCGCCCGTATTGCCACAAGAGTCGCCCCTTCCCCAAGCCATAGATCCCTCAACGCCAGAAGCCTCGGGAAACCTCACCCCAGTCGTACCGATACCAGTAGACCCCACAGCGGCTTCGAGAACCATACCCTTAGCTCCCGCCCCAGTGGTCGTAGCTCCTGCCCCAGTGGCCGTAGCTCCTGCCCCAACTGCGTCTGCGACTCCCTCCCCAACACCCACAGCTTCACCCCCAGCGAGGGTGCTCAACTTCACCGATATTCCTGCTAATTACTGGGCGCGTCCTTACATACAGGCAATGGCTCAGCGTAACATCGTCGCCGGTTTTACCGATCGCACTTTTCGCCCGGATAGACCGATAACTAGAGCCGAATTTGCTGCCATTTTGCAGAAGGCTTTTAACAAACAATCAGCTCAAAATGCACCTAATTTTAAAGATGTTCCAGCTGGGCTCTGGGCAAACGCAGCGATTAAGCAAGCTGCTACAACGGGTTTTTTAAAAGGGTATCCAAATAATACCTTTCTCCCCAATCAAGAAATTCCCAGAGCGCAAGTCTTCGTTGCCCTTGCCAGTGGCTTAGGGCTGGCACCACCGGCTAATCCTGCCCAAGTTTTACAGGCTTATCAAGATGCTCCGCAGATTCCTAATTACGCCAAGCCAGGGGTAGCAGCAGCTACGGCATCGGGTCTTGTGGTAAATTACCCAAAAACCAACTTGCTAAAACCAACTCAGGCGGCTACGAGAGCTGAGGTTGCGGCTGCGATTTATCAAGCCTTAGCGCAAGCTGGAAGTGTGGAAAAGATTCCTTCTCAGTATCAAGTTCAGCCAAAATAATAATGGCTAATTGTTAAGGGAAACATTTCTCGTTTCCAGCCTGAGACTGGGAACGAGGAAAAATGCTGGGAGTTATGGGGTTTAGTTTTTGAAGTTGCGATCGCCTTCATACCCGGATATATCAGCAAGTTTCTGCAAAGCCAGCACACCTGTGTATTGCTTTCCCTGAATTTCCCAGGTGGGATAGCCTTCAATTTCAGCTTTTTTGCAGAGGTCTGGGCGCGGATTTTTACCGCCAGCATCGCACTCAATATAGTTTATTTGCTTGACTGCTTCTTCACCAAACATTTGCTTTTGATCCGTGCAGTGAGGACACCAGTAAGCACCGTAAAATTTCGCTCCAATTTTTTTGAGATGTTTGGCTAAACCCACCTCTGCTGAAATGGGAGGCGCGGCGGCTTGGTTTGGCGTAGTTTGTGATGCTACGGGTGGCTCCAGTAAGTCACACCCAGCCACTAGCGCCAGCAGCGCTATCGTTGTACTGCGGATGATGATTGAGCGAAGGTTAATTCTTTGAGGTTGCATGGCACGAGAGCGTAGGATGGGATATATTACGTCTTTGCTTTTCGTTAAGAATAATTGTAGCCAACCCCAACAGCAGATAAAACATTTTTTGTAAATGCGATCGCTAGAAGTAAAAAGGCAAAAATCAAGAAATTTTTGCCTTTTTACTCCCCCTTTTGTAACACGATTAGGGGAAGCGCATGAGAGCCTTTTTAGCGACCGTTATATGACCAATGTGGAGGATCGTTCAATAGCTTATACACACCATAAGAAGCACCAACATTGTGCAAAATAGTATTGCTGGCACCGTTAGTAGGAGCGCTGATATTAAAGATGGTTCCATCTCGTCTTTTAATTTTTAGGATACCATCCCAGGTAATATTCCAATCAATCGCCAACCTTTCAGTATGAAGAGATTTGAGAGCAACAGGATTACCGCCAATCCCATAAGCATCTACCATCAATTCTGCCGCTTTCACCGACACCGCATTTGTGTAATGTACCCATTGAATGTCAACTCCCGGAAAGCGCGGCACATCCTCTGCCTTAATACTTCCTCGTGAAATTCTAGCAGCATAGTGCATCAAATAAGCTCGTTGTGGAGGTCGATAAGTGGCGGCGATAATTGTTTGAGCGCCTGCGTCGATTAAAGCTTTTTGAAATCCTAGTACCTTTTCGCGGAATGGAGAAGCTAAATCAGAAATAGATTTGCTCGTTGGAAAAAAGTCATACCAATGTTGTCCACTCAAACGAAATCTAATTCTTTTAGCATAGTTGATGAGAATATCCATTGCTTCGGTAAAATCTGCTCCCAGTTTCTGTTTAGTAGTTGCAGAAAGCAGCTCCCCTAATTCGCTACGCAAGCGCACGTCTCTTTGTAGGTAAGCTTGAGCTAAGCCCTGCGTACTTCTGGCACCAAAGTCTCCGTCTACTCCCAAATCTGGAACCAAGATAGTATTCAAGGACTTTTGTAAATCTTTTACCTCTGCATCACCAAAGCGCAGGTAAGCTAACAACAATGCCGCCGTAAGATTCGGAACTTTATAAATAAAACCGTCGCTCAAAGCTTTGGTATAAGTTGTATTATCTACAACTCCAGTGACGGGCAAATTATTTCTTTGTTGATAGCTGCGGGTAGCGGTATCACTTATTTTGCCAAAGTCTCCATCAACAGTCCCAATCGGATATTCAGCTTCTTTCAAATAGCTCTGCCAAGCACTAACAGCTGAACCATTAGAGCCAATTTTGATTGTAGGCAATTTTAGAACACTGATATTGAAAGCCATAGATTTTACCTGAGTTGAACAGTAGTAGGGTGGGCAATACCTTAACTCCCAATTTATGGGCGGTTGGCGGGGCAAAACGTTAGTCGCTTTTTTCTAAGCTACCCCTTGAAAGAAGGTAGGTATTACCCCAGTAAAGTTGTACGCCGCTTTAACCTATTAATTTAACCCAGCCTTGCGGCCCTAGAATGCCATCAGCAGTTAAGCCATTTTGTTTTTGAAATCTCTCAACTGCTGCCTCTGTACCAAGACCAAAAACGCCATCTGTTTCTGCACCTATGCGGTATTGCAGGTATTTTACAGCTGTACCGCCAGCATGGTTTGCTCTTAGTATTGGCTTGGCAAGAATCTGATTAAGTGCAATCCACGTAGTAGGGCCGGCAATTCCATTTTCGGTGATGTCTACAATGGACTGAAACTTTTGGGTAGCTGCTCTAGTTTCATTGTCTATTGTTCCATCTTCTACCAACTTTTTGCCGCTAATATCTGTTATTTTTAACCTATTTAAGGTTTGCTGTAGTTTGATTATCTCGTTATCTTTAGCTGGGTTTGGAGCGGGAGGCGTTGGAGATTTTCCAGTTAATCCGGTGACAATAGCATTCGCCAAAGCTTCTGGATTGTACCGATTCATATCTTCTTGGTTGTCGCAGAAACAACACTCAACCAGAATGGCGGGCATATTTGTATTTTTTATTACATACAAGTGCGAACCATCTTTAACGCCTCTGTTGAAATATCCCAATTTAACTATATTGTCTAGTATGGGCTGGGCAATCTTTCTGCCTGTATCGCTGGCTGCAAATACTTCCGTTCCCTTAGCTACACGGTTAAAAGCATTAAAGTGGATAGATACAAATAGGTTCACTCTATTAGCGTTGGCTATATTGCATCTTTGCAATAGGGAATTGCCTACAGTACTCGCACTTTTAGGCTTGCATTCTACAACTTGATGCCCCTGAGATTTTAACTTGGATATAACTCTAGTCCCCACCTCCATTGTCATCACATCTTCAACTCTAATTCCTCTGGCTCCCGTGTCGGGAGAACAATTATGCCCGATATCAATTCCGTATTCCATTGCAGTTAGCTCCTTTGAGAGATGACATTTCTGTTGAACTAAGTTCCCGAAAGTTTGGGGCAACTTTTATAGTAAAACCTTTACCTTATTTTCTGTCTATTCCTTTAACATAATAGTCATATTTTGTTACAAAAAAATCATTAAATTCGTAGGAATAGGTAGGACGAGAGATCCGAGCGGCTAATAGGAAACCGCTGTTGGTTCATCAGGAAAAAAACGAATTTAAACTAATATAAGTTCCGGATTTTATCTCATCGGTTGTGGATCATCCGGTAACTGATGTTCGCTTTTTTTAATAAGGAGGCTTTATGGCAGACTCTGGAAAATCTCGGATGCGCGATCGCACGCCAGACGATGTAATTATTCAGGCAGAGGCGCGAAAACCCATTACAGACCCCAGCCTGGGCATTTCCGTTGAAGTAAATAGACAAGGCACCCCCAAGCATCGATTGGTCACGATTGGGGATTCTCTCTCTCACGGCTTTCAAAGTGGGGCAATCTTTAATACTAGCCTCTCCTATCCGATGATGATTGCTAAGGAAATGGGCTGGTCTCACCAGATGCGTTATCCCACCTACGACGGGCCAGGAGATGGGTTTCCGCTCAACCTGGAAAATCTGGCTCGACAACTCGATCGGGAGTTTGGCGACAGCATCAACTGGTTGGATTTCGCCCCGGCGCTGTTGTTTATACGCCGCTACATGGACGATGTGGAGGATTATTGGGAACGTGACGCAGGCTCCCGCTTCCCAATTCAACGAGGGATTAATCACAACCTGGCAGTCTATGGCTGGGATTTGCGGAATACCCTGTCGCGTACTGCGGACATTTGCCTAGACATCATTCGGAAAAATCCCCCCAAAGACGATTATCTCCGGCAGGTTGTCGAGTATCATAACGAACGCGCTGCCATCCGTGTTTTGAATTCGGCACGAGATGCACAAGGCAACGCGCTGACGCCACTGCAAGCGGCGGCAGCACTGGGCGCTGAGGGGACGCCAGAAAGCGGTGGAGACGGCATTGAAACGCTGCTTGTTGTCATCGGTGGCAATAATGCCCTGGGTAGTATTCTGACATTCAAGGCGGCTTGGACCGCTGAAGGCTATGACGATATGGCGGTCAACGATCGCTATACTGTCTGGCGTCCAATTCACTTTAAGGCTGAACTAGACAAGCTGGTTGCGGAAGTTAAGCAAATCCGCGCTCGCCATGTAATCTTGGCAACGATTCCTCACGTCACGATCGTTCCTTTTGCCCGTGGCATAAATAAAAATGATCAGGGTAATAAAGCTAAGCCGGGATCTCGATACTTCCCTTACTACTCCTTACCTTGGCTTACCGAAGAAGAATTCGATCCGAATAAGCACCCCTACCTGACAGAGGAAGAAGCACGAGCAATCGATAGTGCCGTTGACCAGTACAACGACTATATAACCGATGCGGTGCGCCAGGCTCGACAAGAAGGCAGAGATTGGTATCTGTTTGAATTGGCTGGGTTACTGGATCGTTTGGCATCCAGGCGCTATATTCAAGACCCCGCAGCCAGACCGACTTGGTGGGATGAAGTGGGTGGTCAGTACGAGTTGCCACCTGAGCTTCAGGCACTTTCACCCGTGCCAGACTCCCGCTTTTTTAAATCTGATGCAACGGGTCGCACCCAAGGCGGCTTATTCTCTCTGGATGGGATTCATCCCACTACCATTGGCTATGGCATCATGGCGCAGGAGTTGATCGAGATTATGCACAAGAAGGCGGGTGTCAAGTTTTACGAAAGCGATGGGAAAACCGAGCGGACTGGTGACATCAAAGTTGATTTTAATCGCTTGATTACCCTGGATACGCTGATTTCTAACCCACCGCGATCGCTCTCTAATGCTCAGAGTTTAATCGGTTTGATTGACAAGAACTTTAATATCTTCAGCGGGATGCTTAGAGCTAGTTACTAAAAGCAATCCGAGGGTCGGGGTGGGCTAAGGCGTCCCATCCCCAAGGTTCCTGCTTAAGATCGAAAGTAGGAACCTTTAGGATCTCTGGGCATGAAACGCATTGTTCTAATTGCTGGGTTTGAATCTTTCAACGCTGACTTGTACCGGAAAGCGGCTGATCTGGCACAAGCAAGCTGTCGGGAACTAGATATTCGGGTATTTAGCGATCGCGCCCTCACGACGGAACCAGAAGCCGTAGAAGCCGCACTCCAGGGGGCAGATGTCTTCTTTGGCAGTCTGCTGTTTGATTATGACCAAGTTTTGTGGTTGCGCCAAAGGGTGCAAAATATCCCTATTCGCCTCGTCTTTGAGTCAGCCTTGGAATTGATGAGCCTCACTCAGATAGGCGCGTTCAAAATTGGCGACAAACCCAAGGGAATGCCCAAACCTGTTAAATTCATTCTCGACAAATTCAGCAATGGGCGAGAAGAAGACAAACTTGCTGGTTATATTAGCTTTTTGAAAGTAGGGCCAAAATTATTAAAATTCGTGCCAGTGCAAAAAGTACAAGACTTACGCAACTGGCTAATTATCTACGGTTATTGGAACGCTGGAGGAACAGAAAATGTTGCCTCTATGTTCTGGACTATAGCAGAGAAATATTTTGGGTTGAAGGTAGGAGAAATTCCGCCGCCAATTGAAACCCCCAACATGGGATTACTGCATCCCGATTATCAAGGATTTTTTGAATCACCGAAGGCATATTTAGATTGGTATCAAAGTAGGGACACGGCACTGCCGTGTCCCTACTCAACTGTTGGTATTCTGCTTTATCGCAAACACGTAATTACAAAACAGCCTTACATCCCCCAGTTAATTCGCCAGTTTGAGAAAGCTGGATTAATACCTTTACCAATTTTTATTAACGGAGTTGAAGGCCATGTGGCGGTGCGAGATTGGATGACAACAAATTACGAAATCGCCCAACGAAAACTCGGTAATATTGAAACTCCTTCACTCTCCGATCAAGCAGTGCGAGTGGATGCAATTGTTTCTACAATTGGTTTTCCCCTCGTAGGCGGCCCTGCGGGGTCGATGGAAGCAGGGCGACAGGTGGAAGTAGCAAAACGCATTCTCACCGCGAAGAATGTACCTTACATCGTTGCCGCACCCCTACTAATTCAAGATATCCATTCTTGGACGCGGCAGGGTGTTGGCGGATTACAAAGTGTCGTTTTGTATGCCTTACCAGAACTCGACGGGGCGATTGATCCAGTTCCTCTCGGTGGTTTGGTTGGAGAAGATATTTACTTAATTCCAGAACGAGTCCAGCGGTTAATCGGAAGGTTGAAAAAATGGATTTCCTTGCGACAAAAGTCTACCGCTGAACGCAAAATTGCCATAATTTTGTATGGATTTCCGCCGGGATATGGTGCAACGGGTACAGCAGCTTTGTTGAATGTACCACGTAGTCTCCTTAAATTTCTCCATGCACTCAAAGACCAAGGTTACAACATTGGGGAATTACCAGAAGACGGCGAAGAATTAATTCGATTAGTGAAAGAAGCGGATGAGAACCCCACCCCAGCCCTCACCGCTGAAAGGGCGAAGGCAAGAAAAGGTTTAGAAGGAGTAAACACCGTCAACACTAAAACCCTAGAAAAATGGCTAGGATACCTACTTACCACCCGTATCGAAAAACAGTGGGGATCCCTCACTGAAACTGGCATCAAAACTTATGGAGATGAATTTCAAATTGGTGGGATACAACTAGGAAATATTTGGGTAGGCGTACAGCCACCATTGGGTATTTCTGGCGACCCGATGCGGCTAATGTTTGAGCGAGATTTGACACCGCATCCTCAATATGCTGCCTTCTACAAGTGGTTACAAAATGACTTTCAAGCTGATGCCATTGTTCACTTTGGGATGCACGGTACGGTTGAATGGTTGCCGGGATCTCCGCTGGGAAATACTGGTTATTCATGGTCAGATATTTTGTTAGGAAATTTGCCGAATCTATATGTATATGCGGCAAATAATCCTTCCGAATCAATTTTGGCGAAACGTCGCGGCTATGGGGTAATAATTTCTCACAATGTACCGCCTTATGGTCGGGCTGGGTTGTATAAGGAATTGGTGACATTGCGAGAATTAATCGCGGAATATCGGGAAGATACAGATAAGAATTACGTTCTCAAAGAAGCCATCTGCAAAAAGATTTTAGATATAGGTTTGGATGCAGATTGTCCCTTTGAGGATGCGAAACGTCTAGGAATTGCCTTTACTCCTGAAAATGCCAGGATGTTTAGTGCTGATGTCTTTAATAGTTATTTGGTGCGGTTGTACGAGTATCTGCAAGTTCTGGAAAATCGGCTTTTTTCATCTGGGTTGCATACGTTGGGTGAAGCACCTAATTCAGAGGAGATGGTGTCGTACCTTGAGGCTTATTTTGGGGAGGAGTTCTCAGAGGGTATGGTAAGGGGAATTGTAGAAGGAACTGAACCGCAGAGACCCCCAGAACGTAGAGAGGAGGAGGTTATACAAATTCGGGATTTGTTGATGCAAACTGGGGAAGAATTAAGGAATCTTATCAGAGGGCTTAATGGGGAATATATTCCGCCTGCACCGGGGGGAGATTTGTTAAGAGATGGTGCTGGTGTGTTACCGACTGGTCGCAATATTCATGCTTTAGATCCTTATAGAATGCCTTCACCTGCGGCTTATGAAAGAGGTCGAGAAATTGCTATAAAAATTATTGACCAACACTTTCAGGAAAATGGTCAATATCCGGAAACTGTGGCGGTAATGTTGTGGGGTTTGGATGCGATCAAAACTAAGGGTGAATCTCTGGGAATTTTGCTGGAATTAGTAGGCGCTGAACCAGTGAAAGAAGGAACTGGCAGAATTGCCCGTTACGAATTAAAGCCTTTATCCCAGTTAAATCATCCTCGTATCGATGTTTTAGGGAATCTTTCTGGCATTTTTCGCGATAGCTTTGTAAATATTATCGAACTACTTGACGATTTATTTCAACGTGCTGCTGATGCTGATGAACCGGAAGATAAAAACTTTGTTCGCAAGCACGCTTTAGCCTTAAAAGCCAAGGGTGTAGAGAATGTAACGGCGAGATTATTTTCTAATCCTGCGGGTGATTTTGGTTCTTTGGTAAACGATCAAGTTGTCGCTTCCAGTTGGGAATCAGGTGATGAGTTGGGCGATACTTGGCAAAGTCGAAATGTTTTTAGTTACGGTAGAAAAGATAAAGGTCAAGCTAGACCAGAGGTTTTGACGCAGTTGTTGGATAAATGCGATCGCATTGTCCAAGAAATCGACTCTGTAGAATATGGTATCACTGATATTCAAGAATATTACGCCAACACGGGCGGCTTGAAAAGGGCAGCAGAAAAACAACAAGGTAAAAAAGTTAACGCCAGTTTTGTCGAAAGTTTCTCGAAAGATACGACACCCCGCAAATTAGAAGACTTGCTGCGAATGGAGTATCGCACTAAGTTACTTAACCCGAAATGGGCGCAAGCAATGGCGAATCAAGGTTCAGGTGGTGCTTACGAAATCTCGCAGCGCATGACAGCCCTAATTGGTTGGGGTGCTACTGCTGATTTTACCGATAATTGGGTTTACGACCAAGCAGCAGATACCTATGCTTTAGATGCAGAAATGGCGAATAAATTGCGAGAAGCCAATCCCGAAGCTTTCCGCAATATTGTCGGTAGGATGATAGAAGCAAATGGTCGCGGTTTCTGGGAACCTGATGCTGATAAGTTAGAGAAACTGCGCGGATTGTATGAGTTATCAGATGCAGAAATCGAAGGTGTGACCGTTGATTAATCATAAATAGTATGCTAGGAATATATAGCAATTCTCGATTCGGTACGATACAGAAGTTGATGGGTTGTCAGTGGAAAGGTGGTGATATTGGTTAGCTGTTGAAGGAGAAATGGAAGAAAGATGCGATCGCATCCTCTTTATCCCTAAGTAAATTTCCCATTCTCGCCATAAGATAACATTTGTTATACTCGCATTCGTTTATTCGGAACGGCGAGTAATTAGCTGTATTCAGGAAAGAGGAAATTCTAGAACTAAACTTATGTCTGACGAACCAAAAGCACAAGGATGGTTTCACACGCTTCCGGGCATCATAACTTCAACGGCGGCGATTCTCACTGCTGTAACTGGCTTAGTTGTTGCGCTAAAACCATCTGATACTCCGCAGCCATCGCCAGCAGCGTCAATCTCACCTTCACCAGCAGCGTCAACCCAAACAGTACAGTCACCAATTCCACAGTCATCAACTGTTGAACAAACTACTGATACACCTTCACAGGGAACTTCACAGGGAAAAGGAAAGGCGAAAAAAAAGGATAAAGACAAGTAGTTACAGTTGTTATTTATCGTTAGTCATTAGTTTAAGACTAATGACTAATGACTGGGATTTAGCGATCGCGTAGTTCCGTTTCCATCTTATCTAAATCTTCTCTGAGGAAAACTGTCATTTGACCGTTGTAAGCCTTACCTTCCTTGGTTTTGACAATTTCCATCCAGTAAGCAAATCTCTCTCCTAATCGTAATTGTCCCTGCTGCGCTCTCAAAAGTGGTAGTGCCTGACGACGAGATAAGTCTACACTTAGCGGCGTGGGATATTCATACACAAGTCTCGAACGGTCGTAATCTTGATAGATATCTGGGCCATAAATTACCCGCAAAGATTCCTTCAGGCGTTCGGGAGTAACGCCATTAATTTGGTCATAAAAATTAAAGCGTTCGCTGCGAATTGTGCCACGTTCTCTGATAGAAGTAATTCTGCCCGGCGAGAACACAGTTGCTTGAAAGGTAAATCTTTGGGCGGGCGTATTACTCTTTTGCACGATTAGCCCATCACCAACAGCAGGGCGAAGAGTGGGATTAGAATTAATCCAGGCAGTCACCTCTTCTGTTCTCTGTCCCGGTAAAGCATCGGCACGGCTGGCTCCCAATGCTAGTAAAATTCCCAGGGATAAAACTGATAACAATTTGACGCTTTTCATCTAATCCTTCAAACTTTCAACGAAAAAAAACAATCCATTAGTAGGACAAAGGCGACTTTAGTCGTTAGGCGTTGTTACTACTTCTAAGATGCCACGCTGGGGTCGATGGCGACCTTAATCACCTTACGATTCTTCATATCTTGGAATACTTGCTCTAAATTCTTTAAAGGCTGATGTTCGCTGATTAGCAACTCAAAGGGAATTGTCCGGCTCGCCAACAAGGATAAAGCATCTCGCACATACTTTGGCGTGTTGTGAAAAACGCCTTTTAAAGTGAGTTCGCTGTAGTGTAGCTGTTCTGTATTTACAGTGATGGTGGTATCTCGCGGACAACCGCCGAATAAGTTTACGGTAGCACCGGGACGAGCAGATGCGATCGCGCTCTCCCAAACACTCGGCACACCCGTCGCCTCAATCACCACATCCGCACCCATGCCATCCGTTAGCTCTTTTACCACACTTGCTATATCTGCCTGCTTGTGGTAGTTAAACGTTTGAGTTGCCCCCAATTTTTTCCCAATCTGCAACCGCTGGTCATTGCCGCCAAATAGTATGACTTCCGCTGAAGAGTCAGATGCTAATTTGGCTACAAACATCAGCCCAATTGCCCCATCTCCCAACACTACTACCCTATCTCCAGGTTTCACATTAGAACGCGCTACCCCGTGCAGCACGCAAGCTAGAGGTTCAGTCATCGCCGCCAGCGCATCCGGCAAGTCTGGGGGAATCGGCAACAGGTTATGCTGCACAATCTGGGCGGGAATTTTTAGATATTCTGCAAAGGTGCCGTTGTTCCAAGTTAAATTAGGGCAGAGAGAATATTCTTGACGTTGACAAAAAAAACAATTTGTGCAAGGAGCCGAGTTATTAGCAACTACGCGAACTCCTACCTGCGAAGCGCTGATACCTTCACCCACCGCGACAATCCGCCCAGCAGCCTCGTGGCCAAACAAAGTGGGAGGCTTCAGCATTTTCGCATGACCTCCCCGCCGCCAAACCTTCAGGTCTGTCCCACAAGTCGTTGCCGCTGCCACTTGAATCACCACCTCACCAGCAGCTGGCGTAGGGTCAGCTACCCGTTCCAGGCGTAAATCTTCTTGTCCATAAAGTACAGCCGCTAGCATTATGCTCTGCCCCTAACCGTGTCCTAGCTGATTTTATCAGGGCAGATTTAAAAAAGGTAAAAACAAGAAATCATCTAGCATTAAGGATGAAAAGCATTCTGACCGTTATTGTTCATCCGTATACCTTGTGCCTTTTACCTTTTACTTTTCGCCTTACTTTAAGTATTTACAAGTTTTAAAGTCCGCGATAATTGAACAACTTTGACTTCACTAGGGGGCGTCTTCTCGATAACTACGGGTAGCATTTCTTGACGACATGAGGTACAAAACCAATAAACACCATTTTGCCGCGCATGACGCAGGAGGGGGCTACCGCAACAATGACAAGTATTTAGTCGCATTTTATTAAACTCCCTATTTAAAAAACGTACACCACTGACTCAGTACCAACTCAAGCTAATGTATGATGGGATACCAATTTCAAAATGTTAAATTTATCTTAAGATACCCGACCAGCAAGAGTTGGGTTCACGGTAACATTTTATGGCGAGATACTGATGCCGTTACACAAAAAGTAGGCGGCGAAACTGGTGTCATAAATAAAGATAAAACTAAGCAACAAGTAGGCTCATCTATCCTGGGGATCATTTGTTAAGGGTATATAAAGCACTAAGAATGCAGCAAAACACTGAAAGATCATTGGGATCAGGAAGTTAAATTAGGGTTGGCGGCAGGAGGATTCTAAACCGCCTGCTGGCGATCGCCAGCAGAAGACAAGTCGTACCCGTGGGGCATACCCACCAGACAAAGGAGGCTTTTAGCAGTGCGAACAAGCGACGAAATCAAAGCAGAAATAGAAGGAAAATTCGGTTTTTTCCCCCCGTTTTTTGAACCTGCACTCGATACACCGCAGGTTCTGGAAAACCTTTGGCAACAGACTCTATCGGCTTATGTCAATAATCCGCTACCATCTTTATTCAAGGAAAAGCTTTTTGCTTACTTGTCGCGCTATTGCTCAGTTCCCTACTGCATCGTTTGCCATAGTTGTGCCTTGCGACCTTTAGGAATGACAGCCAAGGAATTGCTAAAACTACTGGAAACGCCACCGCCTACGGGAAATCGGGAATCAGAAATCGAGAATACAGAAGAATCTACCGAACTCCTCCAATCTGAGCAAAGCCTTTACGACTATGCGATTTTAATTTTCCTGAAGCCTGAGAGTGCAGCAGCTTATCGAAACCAGTTGCGTCAGTTGCTAGGATCAACTAATTACGCTCACCTGGTGGCGTTTCTGGGTTACATCAAAATGTGTCACCAGTGGGTAGAAAGTTATCCAGAGCTGTCATATCAAGCCGACCTACGAGCTGAGTCTCATCTAACGGCCTTGTTGGAAGAGGAACCTGACTTGGTGGATTTCTTTGCTGACTACAACGAAAAAATTCAGCAGGAAAAACACAGACGAGAAAATTTACTAGCAGCTCAAATTTTAGAGTTGCAACAGGTGCAGCAGGCGCTTTTGGAGAGTGAACAGCGCTTTCGCGCTACCTTTGAGCAAGCTGCGGTTGGCATTTCCCATGTGGGGATAGATGGTCGCTGGCTACGAGTTAACCAAAAGCTTTGCGAAATTGTGGGTTATACCCGCGAGGAACTGCTAGAGCTAACTTTTCAGGATATTACCTACCCGGATGACTTGGAAGCAGACTTGGCGTTAGTTGACCGATTGCTGGCTGGCGAAATTGAGACTTACTCGATGGAGAAGCGTTATATCTGTAAAGATGGGTCAACCGTCTGGATTAATTTAACTGTGTCGTTGAGAAGGGGACTGGGGACTGGGAGCTGGGGACAAGGGACTGGGGACAAGGGACTGGGTAAGAGTCTTTCCAATCACCAATTCCCAATTCCCAATCCCCAATCCCCAATCCCCTTCCCAACACCAGAATATTTCATTTGTGTGATTGAAGACATTAGCGATCGCATCCAAGCTGAGCAGGAGCTGCGAGAATCGAAAGGGCAACTCCAGGCAATTTATGATGGGATAGTGGATGGACTGCTAATTACCGATCGAGAGACAACAAAGTTTCTTCGTGCCAATGCAGCAATCTGTAATATGTTGGGATATTCAGAAAGCGAATTATTATCAATGTCTGTAAAGGATATTCATCCACCAGATCAGTTAGATGTTATCTGGGAAAAGCTTCGGGAAAAAGAGAAAGAAACAATTAGACATAGCAAAAATATTCCGTGCTTACGAAAAGACGGAAGTAGATTTTTTGCAGACATTGGCTCTAAAGTCATTATCTACAATCAGATTCCCTACAATATCGCCTTTTTTAGGGATATTACTGACCGCAAAGCCGCCGAAGAACAGTTGAGGCAACGAGCCGAAGAGTTAGCGATCGCTAATTCCCACTTGGAACAGTTTGCTTATATCGCTTCTCACGATTTGCAGGAACCTCTACGAATGGTTGCCAGCTACACGCAGCTTTTGGCAAGACGCTATAAGGGCAAGCTGGACGATGATGCTGATGATTTCATTAGTTATGCGGTTGAAGGTGCTAACCGGATGCAACAGCTGATTAAAGACTTGCTGGCGTTTTACCAGGTGGGGCATCGGGCCGAAACATTTGAGGCGGTGAACTGCGAGAAAGTTTTGCTGTTAGCGATCGCAAATCTAACTGCTGCGATCGCCGAAAGCGGGGCAGTGGTGACTCACAATCCCCTGCCAGTGGTGCTAGGTAACGCCGCTGGGCTGACGCAACTGTTGCAAAATTTAATTAGCAATGCTATCAAGTTCTCCCAGCAAAGCCCTCGCATTCATATCGAAGCTCGTTTGGGTGACAAGGAATGGGTGTTTTCTGTTAGGGATAACGGCATCGGCATCGATCCGCAGTACGCCGCGCGCATCTTTGTTATCTTTGGGCGCTTGCACACAAAATCTGACTATCCGGGAAATGGCATAGGACTGGCAATTTGCCAGAAAATTGTCAACAGGCATCAAGGTAAAATTTGGGTAGAGTCTGAGTTAGGCAAAGGTTCTACTTTCTATTTCACTCTTCCTATAATAAATTAAGGATAAAAAATTCAAAAAAGGCAGAGTAACACCTCAAATAAATTCCGTTGGTAATGCTTCCCACATTATTGACACGCCCAAATATTTAAAATACATATAATCACCATGCGAAAGGTTACATTACGATCTTGAATATTGTGTAATTAATCTAAAATTCAGGACTGATCATTGTAATGCTGCTTAAAGAATATCTGACCATACCCAGGCTAAAACCCCTAGCACAACAAGCGAAGTAAAGCCCATGCAGATCAAAGAACCCATCACCGTTTTGCTGGTGGAGGATAACGTTGGCGATGCCCGTTTGGTTCGGGAAATGTTGCGGGAAATGAATGCTACGCAGATAAAGCTGCTCCATGTAGTTAATCTGGAAGAGTGCCAGGTTTGCCTCGCCAAGCACCGTAACCCTTCTGACCAAGAGAAGACAACGCCTTGTGTGGGGGTAATTTTGTTGGATTTGTCGTTACCGGATGGCAACGGGTTAGAAACGGTGATGCGAGTCCGCAGTGCGGCACCAGACATCCCGATTGTAGTCATGTCAGGACTAACTGATGAAGCGATCGCCCTCAAAGCTTTGCAAGAAGGAGCGCAAGATTATCTTGTAAAAGGTTATACAGACGGTCATGGGTTGATCCGTGCCGTAAGCTATGCCATTGAAAGACAGCGGATGCAACTACGACTCCAACAAACTCAGCAAGCGTTGCAACACCAGCTGGAACGGGAAGCCTTAATAAACCGCATTACCACCGCCCTGAATTCCAATCTCGATCCTCAATTTGTCGTGCAGGAAATTGTCCGGCAAACTCTCGAACCGATGGGCGGCGATTTCTGCATGGTAGCCCGCGACTTGCCTGAATCAAAACAATTTTTGATTGAAGCTGAATATTGGTCTGATTTGTCAGAGGGCGACCAAAGGCGAAATTTCCTGGCTTGGCAGGGAAAAACCCTGCTCTTTGAAGGTTGGGAAACGGTGAGGGACGATTTACTACAAAATCGTCCGGTGACAATTCAAAATGAAAAAATAAAAATAAAAAATGCGGAAATTTTGAATGGTGAATCTTTAGTTTTGAATATTCCCGCTGTCTTGATGGCTCCGATTTTTGTTAGGAACCAATACTACGGCAATCTAGTTGTCGGGTATATTCAGGGGGGAAATTCATTTAGTAACTCACAAATCCAGCTGCTGCAACAACTGGCACAGCAGACAGCGATCGCTCTTTACAATGCGCGAGAGCTAGAGCAGTTAGAACACCTCGTGCAAGAGCGCACCCAGCAGCTAGGACGGGAAAAAGCCCTACTAGAGGCAATCCTCAATTCAATTCAAGAGGGGATTGTTGTCAGTCAACCTGATGGTCAGGCATTGATGTTTAATCCGGCAGCGACGCAGATATATGGACTTGAGGGACAAGTTAAAAAACCTAGCTCTAAGACAGGATTAGCACCTCACTTCACTGACTATGTAGCTAAATTACAAATTCGCAATCCTGATGGTTCCTGTCCAACTGTTGAGGAACTACCTATCAGTAGAGCAATTCGAGGAGAAATTTTTACCAATCACGAGCTAATTGTAGATTGTCCGAATGGGGAACAGAAGTGGGTGAGTCTTTCTGGATCGACTATCTTTGATGAAGCTGGGAAAGTTTTACTGGCGGTGAATACAACGCGAGACATCACCAAAGGCAAACAGGCAGAGGAAGCACTGCGAGAATCAGAAACCAAATTTCGCACACTTTATGAATCAACCAGCGCCGCAGTCATGCTGCTGGATGAAAGAGGATTTCTCGATTGCAACAGCGCCACACTACAGCTATTAGGTTGCGCTGACTTAGAGGAGTTTCGTGGCAAACATCTCAGCGAATTTTCGCCACCGACTCAACCTGATGGTAACGACTCTTTTAGCCTTGCTTGCGATCGCATAGCCACTGCTTTAAAAGAAGGCAGCTGTCGTTTTGATTGGATTCATCGGCGTAAAGATGGCACAGATTGCCCTACAGAAGTGATGTTGAGTGCAATCGAGTTGGGGAACCGGAAAGTGCTACAAGCGGTAGTGTATGACATCAGCGATCGCATCCAAACAGAACTCGAATTGCGTCAAGCGTATGATGCAGCTGAAGCTGGAAGTCGCGCAAAAAGTGAATTTTTGGCAACAATCAGCCACGAACTGCGGACACCCCTCAACTCCATATTGGGACTGTCTAACCTCCTGCTACAAGAAATATTTGGCACTCTCAATCAAAAACAAAAAGAATACGCTGCCTGCATTCATAGCAGCGGCGAACATCTCTTGGCGCTGATTAACGATATTCTTGACCTTTCTAAAGTCGAAGCGGGCAAAGAACAACTCACTTTAACCTCGGTGAACGTCGAGAATTTGTGCGAATACGCAGTAACAATTATGCGAGAGCAAGCCTTAGAAAGAGGACTGCAACTCACCTGCGAAATTGAGCCAAATGTTAATATCTGCGTAGCCGATGAGCGGCGTTTGAAGCAGATGTTGCTGAATTTGCTGTCTAATGCGATTAAGTTCACACCAACAGGATCAGTAAACTTAATTGTACAAAAGCACCCTGAAGGCATGGCATTTACCGTAACAGATACGGGCATCGGTATTGCCCCAGAAAAGCTGCCGTTATTGTTTCAGCCATTTCGTCAATTGGACAGCGGACTAAACCGACAGTTTACAGGCACGGGTTTGGGGTTATCTCTGACTCGCGGTTTAGCCCGACTTCATGGCGGAGATGTGAGAGTTTCTTCAACGCTAGGAAAAGGCAGTACATTTACCATTGATATACCCGATTTGGGCAGTGATTCTTCATCTGTCATAAATTATCAATCATCAGTCATCAGTCATGAATCATCAAGTAATGGACAAAAGCTTAGAAGTAATGAGCAAGGAAAAATTTTGATTGTAGAAAATGATAAAAACAGCGGGATGCTGTTGAATGACTATCTAAAATCGATTGGTTATACAGTAGAAATTTTAATAGATGGTGCAAATTTTATCAGCAGGGTGCGAACATTCAAGCCTCATCTGATTTTGTTAGATTTCAATTTAACAGGTGGTATTAGTGGGTTGGAGCTGCTGACACAATTGCGGCAGGAACCGGAGATAGCAGAACTGCCTGTGGTGATAGTGACAGCTATGGCGATGGCAGATGATAAAGAGCGTTGTCTAAATGCCGGTGCTGACGATTATCTTAGCAAGCCAGTTGGTGTCCAACAACTGGAGTTAATTTTAATGCGTTATTTCTAAAAAGGTAAAAGGAAAAAAAGTTATATGTTTTTTCCTTTTACCTTCTAATTTCCTGAACGATGTGCCAAGCTTTTAAGAAATTGCCCTGCATGAGTGCTGCAACGCCGCTTAAGGCTTTAATTTCGAGTAGGTTAGGGTTGAGTGCCACAGCTGGCTTCAGCACGTTTTGAGCCTTTTTGGGATGCCATTCGTACAGATGGACAAAGGCAAGATAAGCATAAGCATAGGGATTTTCAGAGTCTAGTCGCACCACTCGTTCCAGGGATGCGATCGCGTCTTTAGCTTGTCGCTTCAAAACCCTTGACAAAGCCAGCGCATATGCCAAATCTCGGTTTGGTTCCCGTTGCAGTCGATACTCCAAAGCCAACTGCGCTTGCACCAGATAGTCTTGAATCGGGTCATACTGATTAATCCGCCCAGTTTCCGCAAAAATTTGCTCTAGGGCGGCTGTCCCTTGGGGTAAAGTAGCCGCTAAAGTCCGCAACTGAGTCCCCAAATCCAACTCAGGCGCAGGTGTAGCAGCAACAGCAGCGTCAATCTTGAGAGTCACTGGCGGAACCTGTATGGGGTAAGTTTCACCAGTTTTTCGGTTCAGGTATGTCGCCTCCAGGGTGTAAATCCCAGCAGATGTATCAGCTTTTGGCAGCATTGCCGTCTGTTCAATGACTCGAAAACCTTTAGCTAATAATTTATCCGGCAGAATTTCTGGATATAAATTTCCCATCCCAATAGCGCGATCGTGCAACCATTGAGATGTTGGATTTTCCGTCTTCTCTTCGCTTCGCCAAGTTAGCAACACGATGCCCGATTGCAACTGTTCCCAGGAACCAGTCCACTCGTAGGTTACAGGCACAGGCAACCCAGGGGGAGCAACTTCTGGTACTTTTACATTTACTAACTTGACTTTATTTTGTGGTTCCGATAGCGGTTGTACCTGTACGGGTGGCGATTTTTGATGATAAAGTTTCAGACTACTGTTTTCGGATAAATTCCAAGTTTTATGCAGCTGAAAATCTGAACCTTGCTCGACAGTTTGGACAATGGTAGCCTGAGCATCGGGAACAGATCCTTGCTTGCCAGTTTTAGTTAGGAACCAGGAAAGCGATCGCGCATCTTGAGCTACTTGCTTCTTTCTCGTCCCCACCTGTCGCCCGTAAACCTGAAAATTTTGCAACGCCCCATAATAATTAAAATTGTGCTGATTAATATTGGCAGTTGATGGCAATACTCCCAATGTCGAACGCAAATAAGGCTCGGTTTGAATAATTTCTCTAATTACCTGTGGGTGAGGTAATTCTTTTTCTAAATAAACTGGGTGCTGAGCATAGGGACTGAGGGCTTGCGTGAAATTTTTCCATACCGTACCTTCCACAGGAAACCAGTTAAGAAACATCAGCAGCACTGCCAGACTAATCGTTCCCCAACGGATGTAATTCCAACGGCTAACCCATCGGGTCAAACCATAAGCCAGAAATAGCGCAACTACTGGTAAATAAGGCAACACATAGCGAGAATCTTTATTAATATTTAGCGAACAAAGCAAATAAGATCCCATCCAAAAAACAGCCAACCAGCCGATTTTGGATTTATTCTCGTTCCCAAGCTGAGCCTTCTGATTGCTAAATGCTGCACGACCCCAATAAATCAACAATCCTACGATCGGGACTAGCAACAAAGGCCAGGAAACATGATAAGGCAGAATTTTCCAATAATAAGTCCAAGCTTCTAGCGTATTCAGCGCGGGATCTCCTTCTGCGATCGCTGAATCCACCGTCGCCCGCTTCCCCGATGTCAGCATCAGCAACCAATTAGCGCGATACCAGGGAGCAAACACCAACACCGACACCAACAACGAGAAAACCAGCTGAGCTAATCGTCCCCATGCTCGGTGCCGAATTACACCAACACCCACCCACAACAGCGGAGTCAACAGAAAAAACAGCGCCGTCTGCTTCACCATCAACGCCAGCCCCAAAGAAAGCCCAAACACCGCCGCCCAAAACCACTCTCTTCTCTGCGTCCTCTGCGCCTCTGCGGTTCCAATACACCGCCACACCGTCAGGCAATAAAAACTCAACGCCACAACAGCCGTCAGCGGAAAATCCAGCAGAAAATCCAGACGATATCGATAAAGACCCGGTAACAACTGGCACAACCCAGCCGCCCATAAACCAACTTCAACGCTAAACAGCTGCACACCCAAACCATATACAGAAGCCAGCAGAACCGCGCTAAATAGCAGATTCACCAACGTGGCACTATCTGGCCCCGTCCCAAAGAGATTCTGAACTATAGCCGTAGCAATATAGGTGAAAGGCGGCACTTTTGAGGAAAGTTGCCAAAAACTCTCCCACCATCCCCCAGAAAACCACCGGGGATGTTGTAGAGCTTTCCAGTAATTTAAAGAGCCTGTCAAGTAATCTGCCTGATCCCAGGATGGCACCGAACGGTCAAGGGCAAACCAAATGCGATCGCATAGCGCCCCAACCAGCCAAATTATCCCCAGAACCAGTAGTGGATTAAACCGAGTGCGTTTATCTTTATCAGTCACAAAATCCAGATGCAACCTAATTTAGGTACTCAATTTTTTCTGTTTCTGTCGAATCCATTTTCCATTGGCCGTTTCTTTTCTTCAGTATATTTATTGATGTTAACTTATTATTCCTAAACTCAGGGCCTTTCAGCTTCGTAGTTGTCTGAATCATCCTTACCCTTGCTTCATTAGCAGATATACGAATAAACTCCAGACTATTCAGTTCATATTTTAAGTCATAGGTTTTGTAAACTTGCATTAATAATTCTTTAGTGAGTTCATAACCCGGAGATTGTTTATCAACCGTATCCATATAACCTACTATATCTTTCTCATTTAAAGCCTTGAATTGTTTATTGACCAACTCTCTTATTGCCTGCCTATCTGAATGATTCTGTTTTGTTTCTGCCAATAACTGCTTTTTAACAAAAGCCTTTTCTGGTAGCTTTTTTATTTTCTGAATATTTAGCTCCTCATACAAAGGAACTTTAGTTTGCTGCTTCTGTAACTGTGTGTTATTTAACCCTACTTGAGGATATCCCGCCAGTAACATTAGCACTGGAACAGCTAAAAAATTTATATCCATAGGTCTTTTTTCCTATATTGAAAAATTCTTCTGGATCAATCTAGATCAAAAAATTCCCCATGTAAATAGCTACTTGCATGGGGAATAAACTTTTTAATCTACACCTTCAATTGGCGCAAAGCCTTGGCGTTGGATATTTTCCGTGATTACGCGAGGTTCGAGGAATTGCAGCAAGTAGTCGGGGCCGCCAGCCTTGGAACCAACACCGGAAAGCTTGAAGCCGCCGAAGGGTTGCCTTGAGACAATCGCGCCAGTTATGCCACGATTAATGTAAAGGTTGCCAACTTCAAACTCAGCTTGCGCTTGTTCAATGTGGGAAGGTGTGCGGGAATACAAGCCGCCAGTCAGGGCAAAGTTGGTGTTATTGGCAACTGCGATCGCTTCCTGAAAATTCTTCACCCGCATTACTGCCACAACTGGCCCAAAAATTTCTTCTTGGACAATTGTCGCCTCTGGCGGTACTTCCGTAAAAATCGTAGGGCCGACAAAATAGCCGTTATCGGGGGAAGGCATTTCTAAAGCAAGTTTGGCTTCGGCGCGGCCTTTCTCGATATAGTCACGAATCCGGGCTTGAGCTGTCGCATCAATCACCGGGCCTACTTGCGTACTGGGCAAGTGGGCTTCCCCAACGTTGAGACTTCGCGTTGCTTCCACCAAACGCGCCACAAAAGCCTCATAAACTGGTTCCAGCACAATTACCCGCGAACAAGCTGAACACTTCTGTCCGCTGTAACCAAAAGCTGAATACACCACACCCGCAACAGCTTGGTCTAAATCGGCACTTTCGTCTACGATGATGCCATTCTTGCCGCCCATCTCGGCAATTACCCGCTTCAGGTGTTTCTGCCCTGGTTGTAAAATCGCAGCATCAGCGTAGATCCGACAACCAACTTCTTGAGATCCAGTAAAGGCAATCAGGTGAACGTCGGGATGCTTCACCATGTAAGCACCAGCTTGGGAACCTCTCCCCGGTACGTATTGAAACACGCCCTTCGGTATTCCCGCCTCAACCAGGATTTCCGTAATTTTGGCAGCAATTACAGAAGATGTTTCCGCAGGCTTGAGTAAAGTACAATTTCCCGTAACAAGCGCCGCCACCGCCATCCCTGTCGCGATCGCTATCGGGAAATTCCAAGGCGAAATCACCACCGTCACGCCTCGCGGCTGATAAATATAACGGTTGGTTTCTCCAGCAATATCGTACTTATACCCTTCATCCAGGCGTTCCATTTCGTCGGCGTAGTAGCGACAAAAGTCAATCGCCTCCGAAACTTCCCCATCAGCTTCTCTTACCGCCTTGCCAACTTCCAAGACCACCCAAGCTGATAATTCGGCGCGACGCAGTTCCATCAAATCTGCTGCTTTCCGCAACACTCCAGCCCGCTGTCTGACTGGTGTCTTCCGCCAACCGGGGAATGCTGCTTTTGCCGCTTGAATCGCTTGTTCTGCCTGTTCTATGCTAATCAGTCCGACTTTGCCAATGATTTCGCTGGGATTTGACGGGTTGACAGAATCAACTGTTTCTGCTGTGTTTACATATTCGCCATTAATCAACGGCAAATAAGTTTTACCCAGTTGTGGGCGCACAGTAGCATAAGCTTGTTGCGATCGCGCTCTCGCCTCAATTTCAGCATAATCTGTATCAGCTGCATTCGGGAACGCTCCGTTTGTCCCTCCTCCCCCGTTGACGGCGGAGTTAGAAGGAGTAGGCGGTGCTAACAATTCTTCTACTGGACGTTCTTCCAGATTTTGGCGTAAAAATGAACTATTAGCCGTATTTTCCAGCAAACGGCGAATTAAATAAGCCATTCCCGGCAGCAAATCCCCATAAGGACAATAAACTCGCACTCGATAGCCTTTATCAACTAAAGATTTTGCAAGTTTATCGCCCATACCGTAGAGGACTTGCATTTCAAAGCGACGGCGGGGAACTTTGAGAGTTTCGGCGATTGCGATCGCCCGTGCTTGCGATCGCACGTTATGGCTGCCAATTGCCGAATAAAGATACTCGTGATTTTCCAGCAGCAGTTGGGTAATCTTCTCAAAATTGGCATCAGTTGCCGCTTTGTCGCTGTAAACTGGCACAGGCCAATCCTTCTGCATCGATTTGATTGTCTCCTGATCCCAGTACGCGCCCTTCACCAAGCGCACCGTCAGGGGATAACCGCGTTCTTTTAGCCAGGGAATCAAATCTTTTACATCTTGTTCGCTGTCCCGCAGATACGCCTGAATTGTCATCCCGACATCGGTACGACTGCGAAACTCATCTTCCAGCAACAATTTTTTCAGGATAGACAGAGTAATGTCTTTGTAAGCATACTGTTCCATATCGAAGTGAACAGCAGCGCCCAACTGTGCAGCGCGACGTAATAGGAGGCGGATGCGATCGCTTACTCGCTCCTCACTTCCTTTAGCATCTAACGGGTCAAACTGCGAGTAAAACGCCGTTAACTTAACAGATACTTGTACCTTTGGTAAATCTTCCCCATCTGCCTTGTCAATTGCCTCCACAGTTGACCACGACTTAGCCGCATCCGTCAACTGCTCCATCAATTCCAAATAACGGTCAAGATAAGACTGCGCCTCAGCTTCTGTAATCACCGCCTCGCCCAAAAGGTCGATGGTAAAAGCCATTTTTTGCTTCCGCAAACTCTCGACCGTCTTAATTACCTGCTTAATATTTTCTCCAGCAATGTACTTATGCGCCAAAGTTTCAACCGCTGTATTCACAGTTGTCGCCGCAACAGTACCAGGCATAGAATCTGGAGAAGCAAAGTTGAGCATCCCCTTGAGAGCAGTTGGTAGTTCAACCGACTCATCCCCCAGATATTCCTGCAAGTGACGCGCAACTTCTGGTTTGCTACGCAGTGCTGGCAAAGTATCAATGAAGCGAAACAGCTGCACCCGCAAACCAGGGCTAGCCATCGCCCAAGCAAGTAATTTATCATCCCAGCGCATTTGGTCGCGCATTTGGGCAAAAAAGGATTTATTTTCTCTAGTTGCTATCAACAGCTGTTTGGCAATTTCTTGGGTTTTTAATTCGTAACTGCTATCAGAAGATATTTGTACAACCACAGCTGGCAGACTCCTAATTCAAGACATAGCTTCACCTTGGGAAGCCTCTATCTTTTATTTTCTCGGTTTATTGCGTCATTGGCAGCAAATTTAGTTAGTTGTCAGTTGTCGATTGTCAATGACTCATAACTAATGACGCTTAACTGATGAAATATAGAGTTTCTTAATTGGGTGGAATATATTGCGGTTCTAAAGTTGCCGCCACCTTGGTTGGGACAATGCCATGCCCCAACAGATGTGATCGCACCCAACCCTTTAATTGCTACAACAGACTACTCTAGCGGGTTTACCATACGACCCACGAATAGAATGCTCTCAGAGCGATTATCTCGAATCAAAAACAGAAACGGATGATCTGCCCGAAACTGCCCAGATCCGCCCCTCGCCATTAAAACACCTGTAGTCGCAGCTGCCTCAGTCCCCAACTCATTCACATCCACAAAAGTTTTGTGAATTACTTTCGATATCGAAAGTTCTTTCTTGGGGCTGATACCAGAGAAATCGGCTGTTTTACTGAAAGCGATCTCCATTCCCATGCTTGAGAGTACATCGCTCAGCTCAATCGCTGAATCTACCTTGAACTTGGGTAGCCAAATCTTAACATTGCCCCCCTCTCGAACCGACGATAACCACTTCTGGAGGTTTTCTGGCGTTAGCTGCTGCTCTAGTTGTGTCACCCCATTAGCTTTTTTCGGCAAGAGAATTACCATAGATATATCCGAATCAGCATAGGGCAGCTCCAAGAGTTGCAGCTCCTCTAAATCTGCAAAGGGAACCGCCGCTTCTTGGTACATCATCGGCACCTTGACTTGCTGAGTTGCCGTGACACTGAATGCTTCCTGTTTGGTATCTTTCGGGCTAAACTGACTTGCCCAAGCGCCCTTAAAGTAGATGGCGTTTGTCAGTACCAGCTTCGTATTCGAGGTGAGAATGCTCTGTTCAATCAGGTTTTCGATCTTGTTTTGGGTCTTTTTTGCCACCCAGCTATTGATAGTGCGACGAGCCTGTTCAGTAGCACCAGCGAAGTCTACCTGCTCTAACCCCGCCCCATAGTTATTCTGGCTAGTTTTGAGGAAGGCATCGCTAAAGCCGTATCCCTTCTGACCCCAAAGCCGATTGGCAATGCTTAGTTGATACCCCTGGGGGTTACTAGAGATCAGTCTAGCTATGAGCGTGGCAAAACTCGAATGCAGGTTTTCTGGCTCCTTAGTGAAGTGGAGAACCTTAGCCATCTCCGTTGCCGTTGGGCCCCTAGCTCCGGCGTAGGTCATAGCTAGTGCTGTTGAGATGCTGTAGGGAGAGAAAAATAAATTCCCTTGTTGATTACGCAGCTTGTTATATAAGTCGAAGGCAAAGGCGTTGTTACCCTCTACCACAGTATTTACCTCAGCAGACAGCTCTCTTGTAGCTTGATTTGCACTTTCCGATGCGTTTTGTCCGATTATTATGGGAGTCCGAGGCTGAGGGCGAAGCTTTAAGGGCAGGGTAGCGGTAGCATCTGCATTGCCAGAGGAGGTTTTATTCCTCAGAGGGATACCAGGCTCACAAGCCAAAGCGGAACCACCCAAAGCGGTCGTCAAACCTACTAAAGCGGCGGTAAAACCCGCGATGATCTGTTTCATGCTGCTTTCATGCAAAATGCCATATCAGTGCTTTGGAGAATGTAGCAGATGCTTATAGTTAACCTAGCCTAACCTATCTTTCATCCCACTAAACATCTGCCACAGAAGTTTGAAACCCCTGCTGCAAGCTGTTTATACACCTTTGTTGGTTTTGATTGATTTAAAATATGTAACTCAAAACTTAAAACGGATATTTCCTTTCTAAGGTGAGTAGGCTTGAGCAACAAGGAGCGGTTTCTCATGTCAAGGTAGGCTGGAGACGAGCCTTTGCTTGCGAACCGGAGGTAGATGCTATTCCCAAGATATGGCTCAAGTCTTAGAATTTAACAACCCACCATAGAAATAGTGGGAGATGATTTCAAAGCGAGCGATCGCACTTCCAAATCATCGCAAACCTTAGTGAGAGCAGTCAGTCATCGAATTGATGATAGCTGACTCAAGTGGCGTATCCCTATAGAAATTAAACCCTGATTTTACTTCTTTGGAAGCCGCCGATATTCTCAATGTATCACGCCTATTTCCGATCGAGTTGCATACGGACAGAACTTTATTCTACCTTTATTTTAGCCCTGCTTTCTGTGAAAATGGCTTAATTTCTCTCTTGCCTGAGTTTGATGCTTTCCCTAAACCACAAAAATAGATTCAATTTAAGCTAAAAAATAAGGTTGCAAAAAACGGTTTTTCTACTTCATTTTTATGCTTGCTGTAAAAGTCAAGCAGGCTTATTAACCGCCTGAATATTATTCTACACCTTGAACCAATCTCCAGCTTTTTTTAGCTACTCTACCAAAAAAAAGGCTTGCCACCAGCAAGCCTTTTTTACTTCTTCGTTCGCGCTATGGAGCGCGAACGCTAATGTGTCTTTACGGTGCTTTTCCTAAAGTTGCTTCACCTCAGCAACCAGCTTCGCAACCACATCCCGCGCACCACCAAAAAGCATCATGGTTTTGTCTTTGTAGAAAAGCTCATTATCCACACCAGCAAAACCCGCACTCATCCCCCGCTTAATCACAATCGTGTGCTTCGCCTTATCTACTTCCAAAATCGGCATTCCGTAGATAGGACTTGCAGAATCGTGACGAGCAGATGGATTTACTACATCATTTGCCCCAATAACTAAGGCAACATCAGTCTGCTCAAACTGGGGGTTAATATCATCCATGTCGTACAGCTGCGGATAAGGCACATTCGCCTCTGCCAATAGCACGTTCATGTGTCCAGGCATCCGCCCAGCAACTGGGTGAATCGCATACTTCACCTCAACGCCCAGCTTTTCCAAGCCGTCAGCTAATTCGCGGACAGCGTGCTGCGCTTGCGCCACAGCCATACCGTAACCGGGAACAATCACGACAGAACGAGCATAGCCCAACATCATCGCCCCTTCTTCTGGATCAACAGTGCGGACAGATTTATCGCCCCCTGCTGCTGCACCAGTACCGCCAGATGCGCCAGCTTTGCCAAAGGCACCGAATAGTACGCTTGGTAAAGAGCGGTTCATCGCCTTACACATAATCTCGGTAAGGATTAATCCAGATGCGCCCACCAAGGCACCAGCGATGATCAACATATTGTTCATCACCACAAAACCTGCGGCGGCTGCTGCTACTCCGGATAGGGAGTTCAACAGGGAGATTACTACTGGCATATCGCCGCCGCCGATAGGAATAACGAACAGCACGCCCAAGAGTAAGGAGATACCAACCATGCCCACGAATACGGGCAGGTTTTGCGGATCGATTAGCAGATAGGCGGTGGCAACAAAAAAGCCTGCCAAAAGGAGAGCATTAATTGGTTGCTGCAAGGGAAATGTAATTGGGCTACCGCTGATGAGTCCTTGCAATTTGGCAAAGGCAACCATACTGCCAGTGAAGGTGACACCACCGATAAACACACTACTGATGATCGAGATGTTGGCATCGATGGGTATGGCTTGATGTCCCACTAACCGCCCAAATTCTGCCACAGCAACGAGGGCAGATGCAGCACCTCCTAATCCGTTGAGTAAACCGACCATTTGGGGCATATCGGTCATTTCTACTTTATAGGCTGCGATCGCTCCCAACACGGAACCAATCAGCAAACCCACCAAAATCATCTGGTAGTTCAGCACTTGCCGATCCAGCAGCGTTGCCACCACCGCCAGCAGCATCCCTACAGCTGCCCATAAGTTGCCTTGACGAGCTGTTGCTGGCGAACCCAGTTTTTTCAAGCCCAGA
This sequence comes from Trichocoleus sp. FACHB-6, assembly GCF_014695815.1. NCBI lineage: Bacteria > Bacillati > Cyanobacteriota > Cyanophyceae > Leptolyngbyales > Trichocoleusaceae > Trichocoleus > Trichocoleus sp. FACHB-6. The sequence continues at coordinate 18,274 of NZ_JACJOY010000120.1, read as the reverse complement.
ATGAATAAAGATGCTGCGACTAAATAAGTCAGTTGTATTCCAGTTGGCAGAAAATCGGTCATATCAGTTGTTAGTTGTTACTTGAATGATTGCTAATTGCTAATTGCTAATTGTTTTTTTCCATTAGCTAGCCGCTTTTTTCTTGAACATTTGCAACATCCGATCTGTCACCAAGAAACCACCTACAACGTTAATGCTTGCCAGCACCACGGCTATCAAGCCCAAAATGACGCTGAGATTTGTATCGCGCTCTCCAGAGACGAGCAGCGCCCCAATCACGGCAATTCCAGAAATCGCATTTGCCCCAGACATGAGGGGAGTATGGAGCGTTGGCGGTACTTTGTTGATAATTTCAAATCCAGTAAAAGATGCCAACACAAACACGAACAAAGCGGCAATCAATGCTTCTGTCATCAGTTCCCAAATCCTTTCATTAAACTCACATCTTGCACGAGTCTCAATAAGAGGCTCTAGCCTCTATATTCTGGTTCCCAGCCTGGGACTGGGAACCAGAAATTCCTTGTTCCCAGTCCCCATTACTATGCGTTGACTGTTATTTGAGCGATCGCATCCTTTACCCGTTGATTGCGAATCTCTCCAGCATGGGCGACACAAGTGCTGTTGGTGATGTCATCTTCAAAATTCAACTGCAATGTACCGTCTTTAATCAGGTATTGCACCAAAGTCAAAACGTTTTTGGAATACATTTGACTGGCGTTAACTGGCAGAGATGAAGGTAAATTAATCGGCCCAATAATCGTCACGCCGTTGCGCTGGACATCTTTTCCTGCTTGGGTACAAGCACAGTTTCCGCCTTGGTCGGCTGCTAAATCTACAATTACCGAACCAGGCTTCATTCGAGCTACCATTTCCTCAGTCACAAGTATGGGTGCTTTTCTACCCGGTACTTGGGCGGTGGTGATTACCACATCCGACTGGGCGACGTGTTCGGCTACGACTTCCTGAGTCCGCTGCTTGGATGCTTCAGAAACTTCTTTAGCATAGCCTCCAGGCGCCACAGTCTCTTCTTCCAGTTTGACTTCGACGAATTTGGCTCCCAAGCTTTGTACTTCTTCCTTCACCGCTGGGCGAATATCAAAAGCTTCTACTACAGCGCCAAGTCGTCTAGCAGTAGCGATCGCTTGCAGTCCCGCCACACCTGCGCCCATCACAAACACCTTCGCTGGTGCGATTGTACCTGCTGCTGTCGTCAACATTGGGAAAAACTTCGGCAAAGCCGCCGCCGCAATCAATACTGCCTTATAACCTGCCACCCCCGCCTGAGACGACAAAGCATCCATGCTTTGCGCCCTACTGGTGCGGGGAATCATCTCCATACTGAAAGCTGTTACTTTCTGCTCGGCTAAACGTTGCACCAATGTTGGATTCCCTAGAGGATTGAGAAACCCAACCAAGGCGCTTCCTTCCTTCATCTGGTGAACTTCATGCAATGCAGGCGGATTAACTTTTAGTAGAACATCTGCCTCACCCCACAAAGCCGCTGTATCGCCGACAATCTTTGCTCCGGCTGCTTCATAGGCTTCATTAGAGAAAAATGCCTGCTCGCCAGCACCCGCCTCTACCCATACTTCTAAACCCTGTTTTACCAACTTGCCTACAGTGTCAGGCACCAGAGCAACGCGATGTTCACCAACTTCAACTTCTTTAGCAACCGATATTCTCATGAATTCTCCCAATCAATTTTTCCCGCCCTTTGGAATCCTATGTTAATTCTTAAATCCCAATCCGTATCTTTAATTTTGTCTTATGAATTTGGATTGAGCGCGATCGCACATTCTTTGTAATATCCACACATTTCTAGACAATTTTAAAAAACTTTCATCTTAATGATGGAAAAGCTTGCCATAAAAATTTTCGGTGGCTATTAGCTTCTGTGCCGTCAGTTAAGATTAATTGAAACCTCTGGTTGCTGTTGATTTTGTCAAATTTATTCAAAAAATTAAATAAAAAACTATACAATGGTATACATTAGTCAATAAAAAGATGGCTGTTAAGCGAGATCGGTGATGCAGCAGCTCTCTTCGCCATAGATGCTCATGCGCTTGGCCACCAACAAAAATCTCCCACGTCCCCGCGCCCCCAACGGGAGACACTTTTTATAAGCTTTCCACGTCACAAGCACCGATTCATCAGGTATTTCACAATACCTGATACAGTCAAAAACAGTAAAGTTTAGTAACGCCCAGCCCACTATCTACAGTTGAGGGAATCAGCCTATGTTGTCCACAAAATCCTCTACAAGACGCCTCCTGACTGCTCTGGCGGCGACTGGTTGCTTGCTTACGGGGTTTTCCACCCTGACTCAGGCGCAGAATCTGCCTGGATTAACCATCTTTAGTGGTGTAGAGCGGCAAAATCAATTGTCCTACTTTTTAGATTTCGGCGGTCAATCGGATAATTGGGATCGCTATCGGCTGAAGATTCCCGGCAAGAAAATGGAATTAGGCGCTGCCCAGTTTATCGTTTCTTATCCCGACTACTACAAAGGCAAGTTTGACACTAAAAGCATGGAGGTGCGTGTCAAAGGTAAAAAGTTTCCCATTCGAGAGGTTAACTGGGACAAAGAAAATCACAAGGTTCTAATTTATATGGAGGAGCCAGTTCCGGCTGGGAACAATGTAGAATTGGTGTTCTCTAACGTGAAGAACCCGCCTTTTGGGGGAGTTTATTATTTCAACGCTGCTATCCTCACTCCCGGTGATGTACCGTTGCCGCGTTACCTCGGCACCTGGATTTTGAGTATTAATTAACAAAGGAAAAGCAACTTCTCTCACGTCCTTGGCGCAGGCAAGAGGACTGAGAGAGCAAATTATTGCAGGCATTTTGCCTGTACGGAGACAGCCTTCCAGCCATTGGGTAAAAGGGACTCCCAGCGATTTGGTGCTAAGCTAGAGAATTGTGACTTTTTTTTTTACAGCATCAATTGCTATAGGAGTAATCACCGATGACTCAGCGGACTCTCGGCGGGACTAACCGCAAACAAAAAAGAACATCCGGTTTTCGGGCGCGGATGCGTACCACAAACGGTCAGAACGTTATCAAAGCCCGGAGAAAAAAAGGACGTTATCGCCTTAGCGTTTAGGAAGGTGGAGGATGAAGGATGAATTAATTTCGCCTTCAACCTTCTCCAAGCCACCGAGGTAAGGAAGTTTCCAGTGGCATTATCGAAAGCAAATCGACTCCGGCATCGGCGAGATTTTACAGCCGTGTATCAGAGTGGAGTGCGGCGCAATACCACTCACTTAACTTTACGAGCGCTAAGGTCGCCGCTTGGGGGCGCAACTGGTGTGGGAACTGGTAAGGTGCCGACACGGATAGGAATATCTATCAGCTTAAAAGTCAGCAAACAAGCAGTAATCCGGAACCGCATCAAGCGACGAATTCGAGCAGCTTTTCGCTGTCTGTTGCCCCGACTATCACCAGGCTGGAGGTTAGTACTGGTGGTGCGACCGACAGCAGTTGAGTGCGATTATGGTCAAATTTTGCGAGAATTAGAGCAGTTGTTGGCACAAGCAGAGGTACTAGATGGCGATTAAAGAGGAAACCTTTTATGAAGGTGGGCCGCATATTGGCGATTTGATTATAAATATTCTGTTGGGATTCACAGTAATCTGTTTGCCGCTGACAGTAGGAGCGATTGTGCGATCGCTGTGGTTGCGCTACCGGATTACCGATCGCCGGATATCGGTGACGGGTGGTTGGATGGGGCGCGATCGCACCGACATCATCTACTCAGAAATCGTCAAGGCAGTTAAAGTTCCCAGAGGACTTGGACTCTGGGGTGACATGGTGCTAACCCTCAGAGATGGTAGCCGTCTAGAACTCAGATCCCTGCCTAGATTCCGGGAAATTTATGATTACATCACCGAGAATGTAGAAGCCAGAACCGGGAAACCGGGTGGTTCCTCCAAGTCGTTAGGGTAGCATTCTTCCTTACTGAAGAATTTTAGATGGAACATTTAAAATCTAAAATCAGCGCCAGGGAAGCTTTTGTGATGCTATACAACCCCCAAAACGAGAAACATTAGATAAATTTAGATTAGATTCACTTCAAGTTACTAGCGCCCTCTTTGACTCAGAACGAATGGACTTTGGTATCGGGTTTCTCTCCAATAATGTCATGCTGCCAATCCTGGATTTCTTCTACGGGATTGTGCCAAGCTATGGTCTCGCCATCGTGGCGCTGACACTTGTGATTCGCTTTGCACTCTATCCACTGAGTGCAGGTTCCATTCGCAATATGCGGCGGATGAAAGTTACTCAACCGCTGATGAAAAAGCGACAAGAAGAGATTCAGAAACTCTACAAAGACGATCCGGCAAAACAGCAGGAAGAAATGAGCAAGCTGTTCAAAGAGTTTGGCAACCCTTTGGCAGGATGCTTCCCTGTGTTGGTGCAAATGCCAGTTCTGTTTGCCTTGTTCGCCACCTTGCGGGGTTCGCCGTTTTCTGATGTAAACTACTCCGTCAACCTGGAAATATTTCCTCAAGAACAAATTGAACGCATCCAACCGCAAGCTTTTGTAACCAAACCGCAAAACATTTACTTTACCGATGGCGTTCATGCTCCGATTGCAGCTTTGCTGCCTGGAGGCAATCGCCTTGCGATTGGGGAAAAAACAAAAGTAGAATTTCAAAGTGTTGAGGGAAAACCCCTGTCCCAACTACTCACCGACTATCCCGAAACCAAGCTGGTGCCTCATTGGAAGGTGACAAAAGGCGAAGATCGGGTGCGGTTGAATGAAGATGGAACCCTGGAAGCTTTACAGCCTGGGGAAGCAACGATTCAGGGAATAGTTCCGGGACTGGCGGCAGATAAGGGATTCCTATTTATCGATGCGCTTGGTCGTGTGGGCGCTTTTGATGAGGACGGAACTATCCACTGGGATATCATCGGAATGGTGCTGTTTTTTGGCATCAGTTTGTATATCAACCAGGTTCTCTCTGGACAGAACAGCGGTTCAGGCGACGCAAACGCACAGCAAGCTACGGTAAACAAAATCACCCCAGTCCTGTTTTCAGGGATGTTTTTGTTCTTCCCCCTGCCAGCTGGAGTGCTGATGTACATGGTTATTGCCAACATTTTTCAGACCGCTCAGACATTTATTCTGTCGCGGGAACCACTGCCAGAAAATATCCAGAAAATGGTAGAGGTGCAAGAAAAAGAAACAGAAAAAGAAACAAAATCAAAGGAAAGAGAGGCACTTCCCTTTGAACCCGGTCGATCTAAGAAAAAAGCTTCGAGTTAGCCATGAGCGATCGCATAATGCAACGGGGTCAACAGTGGCTGGAAGAACTTCTGCGGTTAGGGAAATTTCCCACAGGCGTTACAGTCGAAAAGCAAGCGATCGAGCCAGCAATTGACTCGCCAACAGAAGAATCAGGAGTAAGCTACTGGTTGACTATCGACGAAACCAAACTAACACCAGCACAAATTCAAGCCTTAATTGGCACTGAAGGTACTGCTCTTGATGCCATCCAGTATCTTGCTAATTCGATTTTGAACCTTGGCCAAGATCGGGAAAATCAAACAGCTTACACCATTGAACTCGACGGCTATCGACAAAAGCGGCAAGCAGAACTACTGGAAATGGCTGAATATGCCGCAGGGCAGGTGCGCCAAACTGGTCAAGAATATGAAATGAAATCATTGTCTTCAGCCGAACGTCGTCAAGTTCATACCTATTTTCAAGAGAGCGAAGATTTAGAAACCTACAGTCGAGGCCAGGAGCCAGATCGAAGGTTGGTTGTGCGGCTGAGGAGTTAAAAATTAAAAATGAAAAATTAAAAGCTTAAGTTTTTAATTTTTCATTTTTAATTTTGTAAGAAGGATGGCTGAATCACTATGAAGACGATTTATATTCCGGGATTGACAAAAGCGCCAGAGCGCACCGAAGTAATAGAAATTGATGAGTTTTTACCGGAACTGGAAACCTTAACCCCAGTGCGCGGACAGATAAAAGTTACCCATCAAGGAAATTACCTTGAGGTTTCTGCTGTTGCAGAAGCAATTACCACACTCACCTGCCACCGCTGCTTGCAACAGTATAACCACCGCCTAGCCCTTAATACCTCAGAAATGATCTGGCTAGATGAAGCGGCCGAAAAACCGGATAGCGGGCCTTTGGAACGGGAGACACCGCTAGAAGATTTGGTGGAAATGCTGTCGCCATACGGTGATTTTCACCCCGATGTTTGGTTGTACGAACAGCTGTGTCTAGCAATTCCTCCCAGAAATCTCTGTGACAAAAACTGTTCGGGAATTCAAGCAGGCGATAAAAATGCCTCCGAAATGGCCTCAGATCGGCGTTGGGAGGCTTTAGAAGCGCTCAAAAGACAACTGCCCAAATAGTCATTAGTCATTAGTTATTGGCTAATGGCTAATGGATTTAGAACAAGCGAGTAAATAGCCATTAGCCATTAGCCTTCTTAACAACAATATGAGCTTCAGTGACGAGTTTGAACTGCTCCTACGCGCCCGTTATCCGGCAATTTATATTCCGACTCCCGAAGAGGAGCGAGTAGAAGCGGTGATCGCACAGTGCGCTCAACGAACGGGCGATCGCGCAGTCTATATCTGGGATTTTGTTGATGGCTACCAAGGCAACCCCAACGATGCCGGGTTCGGTCGTCGTAATCCCCTACAAGCATTAGAATTTGTAGAAAAATTACCCGCAGCCTCCCCTGCAATCTTCCTTTTGAGAGATTTTCACCGCTTTTTAGAAGATATTTCCGTCTCCAGAAAACTTCGGAATTTATCGCGGCGGCTGAAATCCCAGCCAAAAAACATTGTTATTGTGTCGCCGCAAGTTAATATTCCCTCAGACTTGGGCGAAGTTTTGACAGTCATAGAATTTCCCCTGCCAGCACCAGCAGAAATTAAGAACGAAGTAGAGCGTCTGCTAGGTGCGACAGGTAAATCTCTCGGCGGCAAAGTCTTGGATGAACTGGTGCGTTCCTGCCAAGGTTTGTCAATGGATCGGATTCGACGGGTTTTGGCACGCGCGATCGCAACCCACGGCGAACTGCGTCCCGAAGACGTGGAACTGGTGCTAGAAGAAAAGCGTCAGAGCATTCGTCAGACGCAAATATTAGAGTTTTATCCGACAACCGAGAAAATTTCTGATATTGGCGGTTTAGATAACCTGAAAGACTGGCTGCTGCGGCGAGGCGGTGCCTTCTCAGAACGAGCTAGGCAATATGGTTTACCTTATCCCAGAGGTCTACTGCTGGTGGGAATTCAGGGAACTGGGAAATCTCTAACAGCAAAAGCCATCGCCCATCACTGGCACCTACCCCTATTGCGCCTAGACGTTGGGCGACTCTTTGGGGGATTGGTGGGAGAATCAGAATCTCGCACCAGACAGATGATTCAACTCGCAGAAGCCTTAGCTCCCTGTGTACTATGGATAGATGAAATTGACAAAGCCTTCTCTGGAATGGATGGTAAAGGAGATGCCGGAACCAGCAACCGCGTTTTTGGCACCTTTATTACCTGGCTGGCAGAAAAAACCTCACCAGTTTTTGTAGTTGCCACCGCTAACAACATTCAGGCTTTACCGCCGGAAATGCTCCGGAAAGGCAGATTTGATGAAATCTTTTTTGTCGGTTTGCCAGAAACAGAGGAACGTCGTGCCATTTTTGCGGTACACTTATCCCGACTGCGGCCTCACAACTTGAATAGCTACGATTTAGATCGGCTGGCATACGAGACACCGGACTTTTCCGGGGCAGAAATTGAGCAAACGCTTATAGAAGCAATGCACATTGGATTTAGCCAGAACCGAGACTTCACCGTAGATGATATTCTAGAAGCCGCCAGCCAGATTGTACCTCTGGCGCGGACTGCAAGCGAGCAAATCCAGTTTCTACAAGATTGGGCAGCCGCAGGTAAAGCCCGTATGGCTTCGAGACACTGTAGTTTGAGTAGTCGCTTTCATAAGTTGCAACAACCGGAATCACCCTCATGAGTTTTTCGGGGTTAGTAAAATTTCTAATCGGTTTTTTCCTGGCGATCTCCCTTTTGCTGGTGGCTGGTGGTGCCACTGCTTATTACTTCCTGACTAAACTCTCAACACCGCCCGCGAAGCCGATGTATGCAAACGATAAATCGGTGCTGAAAGCCAAGGCGGCGATCGCGTCCAAAAAACCAACACCAGCGTCCTCTGCTCCAGCGAGTCCCACTCCTACAGCCTCGACTCCACTAGAACCAGGAGCCTACATAGCCAGTGTTACCTGGCCAGAAGGCTTAAGTCTACGGGAGAACCCCAGTCTGGAAGCCAGCCGCGTTGGTGGGGTTGGATTCAATCAGCGAGTTGTGGTTATAAAAGAAAGTGACGATAAAAGGTGGCAGCAAGTACGCCTAGAAAATGGCGAACAACAAGGTTGGATCAAAGCTGGTAACGTTAAGCGAGTTGACTCAGAATAAACGTAGCAACCAGCAAATTTAAAATTTTCAATGGGGATTTTTCTCTCCCCGACGTAGCGCAGGCATCTTGGGTGCGCTACGTCGGGGCATGGCATTGCCGCGTCCCTAAGAAATTGAGCAGTATGTTAAGATTAGCTAAATTTTAATTGCCATATTCTTGCAAATTTTCCAGCAGGTAAAGAGCAGGTGGTAGGTTGAAAAACCATTACTTACAGCCATTTTCCACCTTACCGATGGATAACAAATTATGTATGACAAAAACTCTAACAAGAAACTGGGATCTGCTGTTATAGCAGCCTTGAGAAAAGAGAAACTTCACTTATTTGCCCCTAACTCAAGGTCAACATTCCCTAGCAGTTATGGTAATTACTGCTTTACCAGTGCTGCTTTCCTGAGTTTTTGATTCCAAGGGTTTAGTTTAAATGGGTGTGAATGGACAGATTTTATCCAAAGTAACACCGTCAATTATCATTTTTAATAAACTATCCCTGAAGTAAGTAACTATAAACCCTTAAATTGTCGTAAAATAAGCCGAAAACAGCAGCTAAAACATCTATAAGGTGGATTAGCGGCTATTGGTTTTGGTTTTGCAGGACAATAATGGAAACCCTTGCATATCTTCATCTGGCAGTAGCCTACGAGGAAACTACAGACGCTGGTACTCCGCCTGTCCTGAAGAAGTTGAAACTTTTTGAGGGACTAAACTGGCATAAGCTTTCCAGCAAAGCGAGTATCTATATGCTATCGCTGGCGCTGAATCTAGCTATCCTAAGCGCGATCGCCAGCGCTAGCGCCATGCAAATAGAGGACAGGGGTGCAGAAGTGACGGCGCTGCAAAATAACTTGATGGCGGCAAAATACTATAAAGGGCCTGTAACTGGATATTATGGCAAGTTAACCCAAGCTGCCGTAAAGCGGTTTCAGGCAGCTAATGGCTTAGCTGCTGACGGCATAGCGGGTACGCAAACTCTAGCGGCGCTGAAGCGTCACATGGAGGGCGGCAAAAACACAAAAACTAAGCAGTCGGAAGGCTTGAGTGTCAGCGTGCGCGGACTGCGAATAGGCGACCGCGGTTCCGAAGTCATAGAAGCGCAGCAAAGGTTGAAAGCTGCCGGGTTCTACAAAGGCCCTATCGATGGGAAATATGGCGGGCAAACGGCCCGAGCGGTGAAGCGTTTTCAGGTAGAAAGAGGTTTACGTGTTGACGGCATTGTTGGGAAGGAAACCTGGTTTGCAGCGGGATACCTTGGAAGTTCAAATTCTCCCTACTTGGTCGTAGTCATCCCTGAAAGTGGCGAGACGCTTTTACAAGTGCGCCAATACGTGTCTAATGCGTATCCAAAGGATTCGAGGCAGGATGCAGATATTTATGCAGGGACATTTCCCAATCCGTCTAGCGCCGAAGGCCAAGCCGAAATGCTGCGATCGCGTGGGTTGCAAGCAAGGGTTGTTTACTTACGGTAGCAACTCTTAGGAATAGCTATTTGATGAATTTTTTCGGCTAGACTGGCGAGATAAATATACTGCAATAACCGTGGAAACCCTAGCATATCTTCATATTTCCTTAGCCTACGAGACACCCAAGGAAGTCAGTTTTTCTCCTATCTGGAACAACCAGAAACTTTTTGCCGGACTGAATTGGAAAAAGCTTTCTAGCAGAGCGAGTATTCATTTTCTATCGCTGGCCGTTTCCTTGGTGGTGTTGGGCATGGCTTCCGATGCGTTGGCACAGAGGGTGCTTCAGCAAGGAAGCAGAGATCCGGAAGTGGCAGAGGTCCAAAGACGTTTGCAAGATTTGAACTACTTCAGGGGATCTATTACTGGCTTTTTTGGTTCGCAGACCAGAGCAGCTGTAATCGAATTCCAGAGAAATAATGGACTGGCACCGGATGGCGAGGTTGGTTCGGCAACCAGGGCAGCATTATTTAACGTTAGGCGGCCCCAGAGCCAACAATACAATTTTGAGTTTGGAAATGACCTATTGCCGGGTATCAGAGACGATTTTTCTAATATTGATAGAGGATCAGATACCAACAACCTTGGTGAAAGAGACGTATTTCGAGAAGGCGATCGCGCTTTTAATAGGAGTGTTCAGCTACGGTTAAGACAGCTGGGTTACAACCCTGGCCCCATCGATGGAATTATTGGTTCACGAACCAGGCAGGCGATCAGGGAGTTTCAAAGAGATAGCGATATATTCGCTGACGGTCGTCTCGATCGGGAAACCCTGGAGGAATTGGGAGTCCGTCGTGCTGTTGCTAGAAATCGTCCCCTTTCCTATGTAGTGATCGTACCAGGGAGCGAAAACGAACTGGATGACGTGCGCCAGTGTTTGCGTTTGCGTGTTGGTTCTGTGAATTTTAGGACAGATTCGAGATTAGGGAATTACGTTCAAACAGGCGCATTTCCTGACTACAACAGGGCTGAAAGTCAGTCCGAGTTTTTGCGCTCGTGTGGACTTGATGCACGGGTAGTCTATCGCCAATAAGAAAAATATGATACAATTACTAGCCTATTAATCAACTAGCTAGACTGGCGGTAAAAAATATAAGATGCCAGAAAACTAAGGCTTCCTATTTGAATGCAAGAATATCTTCAACCCGAAGCAGTGCTGAAAGGCAATATGCGCTTATACAATCTTATCGGCTGGATGCAGTGAAAGAGTCCCGCTGATAGTTACTATAAGTGTGGCTATTTGTTGAAATTGACCTGCTAAACTTGCTATCAAAAGAAGCCCTAGATAATTATGGAAACTCTTGCCTATATCCATCTTGCTCTTGCCTACGAGGAATCCGTCAACATCGAGCAAGTTTCTGCCCTCAATAACCAGAAGTTTTTTCAGGGACTGGAGTGCAAAAAGCTTTCCAGCACGGCGAGTATGTATATGCTATCGCTGGCAGTTAGCTTAAGCTATTTGGGAATGGCATCGGTCGCGTTGGCAACGCTTCAGCCTGGGGAAAGTGGTTCAGAGGTAGTTACCCTCCAGAAACGTTTGCAACAGCTAGGCTACTTCAGGGCAAATGCCACTGGAAATTTTGGTCCCTTGACCACAGAGGCGGTGATCCAATTCCAAAAAGCTAAAGGACTAGCACCAGATGGCATTGTAGGGCCGCAAACTGAGGCAGCTTTAAGCATTCCAAGGAGGAATAACCAAACACAGGCAAGTAACCGTCAGCAGGTGAGCAACCGTCTGCTAGTTAACCGTCCGCAGGTGAACCGTCAACGGGTCACTCGTCCGCAGGTGAGCAACCCTCCACAGGTGAGTAACCGTCGCCGTGGCGCTTTGCAGGAAGGGGACAAGGGTGCAGAGGTAGCCGCCCTCCAGCAGCAGTTGCAAAAACGGGGTTACTTGAAGGCAAATGCCACTGGCTATTATGGTCTGTTAACTAAAGCAGCCGTTACCCAATTTCAGAAAGTGGCGGGAATGCCTGTTGATGGCGTTGCAGGTACAGACACGCAGGCGGCTTTACTGGGTGTGGGAAATGGAGAGTTTCGGACTCCGGCAAAACCAGCCGTTGTTTCTACCGGCCCATTCGTGCAATTCGGTCAAACTAGCCAACAGGTAGCAGCCGTCCAGCGACAGCTGCGGCAAATGGAATACTATCAAGGTCGGTTAACTGGTTACTTCGACCAAGAAACTAAAGATGCTATCACCAAGTTTCAGCAAGAACAACGCTTACCTGCTGATGGAGTTGTGGGGCCAAATACTTTAGCAGCATTAGAGAAGGCAAGCGCAAAAGCAAGCGATCGCTCTAGTATGCTGTCCTTGCAAAAGCGTTTGAAAGAAAATGGCTTTTATAACGGCCCGTTAAATGGTGTTTTCGATAAGCAAACCAAAGCAGCTGTCGAAGCTGCACAGCGTGACTATGGACTCAGTGCTGATGACATTGTGAAGGGACGCTTCTAACTTTGGCGATTAGCTTTAAAAGCTAATCGCTCGTTTAGCGGCTGTTTTCCCATCGCTGTACTAACTAGTGCTCGTATTTGCTTAAATTGGCAGTAACGCCCGCTGGCAAGAGGGACAGACGGCGTGAATCGTCAACTGACAGTCAAGCAGATGATACCCCTCTTTTTTGGCGGTTCGGGTGCCTGTTTTTAATATCGAGTCATTCTTGAATTCAATCGTCTTGTTACACCGAACACAGATCAAATGATGGTGGTGATGCGGGTAAGGTTGATTGAGTTCGTAATGCTTATGTCCTTCCGCCAGTTCTAGTTCGCGTAGGATTCCCAGCCGAGCCATTAACTTTAGAGTTCGGTAAATGGTGGATAGGCTTATATCCTCACTTTCGCTGTGCAGCAGCTCGTAAAGGTCTTCCGCACTGAGATGCTGACCTCTGGGGAGATGTTGAAAAACATTTAGGATAGTTTCCCGCTGGGGAGTTAAACGCCAGCCCCGCTCATTGAGTTCAGCCTTGAGGGAGGTTGCTGTGTAAAATGACATATTTACCTTCTCAAGAAAGTAGCCCTATTGAGAAGGATAGCGAATTGCCAGAATATTTGCAACAAAGTTATCTTATTGAGAATGATAATTAATAAGCAAAGCAGTCAAGAAGCAGGAAAGTATAGAAGGAAACAGGAAAAAGTAGAAGTAAAGAATTATGTCTTTTACATGATTGCCTTTTCACTTTTGACGAAACTACTTAAAAGGCAATCATGTAAAAGATAAAAGGTAAAAGGCAATCATAAAGAATTCGATAATTGCCTTTTACCTTTTATGTTCTTTTATCCTAAAGATTCCAGATAATCTCGCACGCGGTTGCGGCGCTTGGGTTGGCGCAACTTCTGTAAGGCTTTGGCTTCAATTTGCCGGACTCGTTCTCTAGATAAATCCAAAGCGCGACCAATTTCTGCCAAGGAATAAGGATGACCATCTCCCAAGCCAAACCGCATCTGAATCACATCTCTCTCTCTGCTAGTGAGATCGTCAAGCAAATTCTGCAAATCGCGGTGTAAAGCTTCTCGCATTAACACTTCTTCGGGAGAGATGCTATCTGTTTCTAGCAAGTCGCCTAGTTCAGTGTCTTTCTCCTTACCAACTTTAATTTCTAAAGAGACAGAGCGGGGGACGCGCAGCAAAACTTCCCGCACCTGTTCGGCTGTCATGTCTAACTCGTGACCGATATCTTCAATGGTGGCGGTGCGACCTTTTTCTTGAGAAATTTTTCGCTGAGCTTTCTTGATTTTGTTGAGCTTTTCGGTGATGTGAACTGGAAGGCGGATGGTGCGGCTTTGAGTAGCGATCGCGCGCGTAATCCCCTGACGAATCCACCAATAAGCATAGGTGCTAAACCGATAACCCTTTGTCGGATCGAACTTCTCTACCGCCCGTTCTAGTCCGAGAGTTCCTTCCTGAACTAAATCCAACAATTCCAAGCCGCGATTTTGATATTTTTTCGCCACCGACACGACCAAGCGCAAGTTAGCCTTGATCATGTGTTCTTTGGCGCGGATGCCAGTATTCTGAATCGCCTCTAGTTCCTCGACATTCAGAATAGCTATCTCTGCCCAGCGTCGCTTTCCTGCTGCCAAACTGGGCTTCAGGTTGCTTACTTCAATACCAGCTTCTGCCGCCCAGCGTTCCAAAGAAGGACGATGCCCTAGTTGAGAAGCCAGACGATCGTGAACATTAATCAGATGGACATAGGGTTTAATTACTTCATCACCCTTAGTCGCAGCGTCACTTCTCAACTCCAGCAAACGCATATGACGCTGGACTTTTTGAGCTTCCGAGACTTCTTCATCTCGCCCTAGTAAACGAACCCGACCAATTTCCTGAAGGTATAAGCGCACCAAATCGGTTGTACGACGACTGGCACTTGTCGAGGGGCGGGACTCGTCGAGTTGCTCATCAAGAGCGTCTATCATTTCGATCTCAGGCTCACTGAGATCGTCTACTGGTGGTCCATCGTCGTCGCCGTGACTTGACAGCCCAAAGCTGAAGTCAGGAGCGATCGGTTCAAATTCTGTCTCTGTATAGAAAGGGGTGGCTGGCATAGGGATCTCTCAATTGCGACCGGAATAATCTTTCAGTTAGTCACTACTTATTTAGGATTCCCATTCTCCAAGACGAAACTACTACTGCTTATTGTTCTTTTAATTACTTCTCGCACCCACCAACAGGGTTTCTATTTGACCCCGCTCCTTTGACACCTAGTACACGCATCGCTATCAACTGCTGGCGCTGACAGTAGGACAATTTGACTTCCAGAAACCTGTCTCCAGAAGGATTCAGATTTCTATCTTTAGGAGCTAGTATAAGCAGCTATCAATCCCAGAGTAGTGACTTGGGTCAATACGCTAGGTTAATCTACATCACTAGCAAGAGCATTTCCTGAAGAATTACCTATTCTTAGAAAGAATATTGTTCGCACAAGTTCCCTGACTGGGGATTGGGGGCTATTGGGAAAAGACCTTTTTTCAATCCAAAATCCTTAATGTCAAAATCCAAAATCCTTGTATCGGATCACTCTGGCTTGCTGTCTCTAAGCATCAATGCCTCAACCGCAGAGAGCGGGGTAATTTCTCCTTGGAGTAGGCGGTAAACCTGGTAAGATATGGGAACAGAAATTCCTTTTGCGTTGGCTCTTTGAATCAAAACTGAGGTGGTGTTGACACCTTCAGCTGTCCCTTCCAATTCAGCTAAAACCTCAGAAAGCGTCTTGCCTTGAGCCAAAAAATAACCAACCTGATAATTGCGGCTGAGGCTGCTGTTGCAGGTGGCGAGTAAGTCCCCAAGTCCTGATAAACCATAAAACGTTTCAGTTTGTGCGCCCCAGTGGTTGCCAATGCGGATGATTTCGGTCAAGCCACGGGTTAATAAAGCGGCTTTGGCATTGGTTCCTAGTTGTAAACCGTCGCAGGTGCCAGCAGCGATCGCCATGACGTTTTTCAGCGTACCGCCCAGTTCGACTCCCAAAGGGTCAGCATTGGTATAAACCCGAAAACTTGGGGAAGAGAATACCGCTTGCACCGATGAGGCAGCGATCGCATCTGTGCTGGCTACTACGGTAGCTGCTGGCAACCCCTGTTGAATTTCTTTAGAAAGATTCGGGCCAGACAGAACAACGACGGGATTTGTGGGGAACGCCGCTTGCCAAAGTTGCGAAGGTGTGCTTGTGGCAGCTGGATCTAACCCTTTGGTTGCTGTTACGAAGATGGTATCTGGGGAGACAGGCAAAGATTGTACTTGCGCCACCACCGAGGCGACACCTTTCATTGAGATGGCTGATAAAACAATATGTGCGCCCTCTAGAATGTCCTCTAGTAGCACAGAACCCTGACGCGACCACAAACGCACGTCATAGCCATTCTTAGACGCTAGAGATGCCAATGTTGTACCCCAGGCACCAGATCCCAGAATGACTATCGATTTTGGATTTTGGATTTTGGATTTTGGATTAATCACCGTTAGGGCGAAGCATTGCCAAGCAGAAATTTTAACTTATCCCAGCCAATTATCAGCAGCAATACTTCGCCTCTAGAAATTTAAAATTTGCTTCGGGGATAGCGTTGCATCAATTCGCGTACCTGTTCAGCATGATAAGAGCTACGGGTGAGGGGAGAGGCGACGACTTGCAAAAATCCCACCGATTCTCCAAACTGTCTCCAAGCGTCAAACTGGGCTGGTGTCACGAAGCTATCAACTTTTAAATGCTTCTGAGTGGGTTGCAGATATTGCCCGATAGTCAAGATATCGCAGTCTACATCGCGCAAATCCTGCATAACTTGCCGAATTTCGGCATCAGTTTCTCCCAATCCCACCATCAAGCCAGATTTAGTATAAACCCAAGGTGCAATCTGACGAGTTAGACGCAACAATTCGAGCGATCGCGCATAATTTCCTTGAGGGCGCACCCGTCGATAAAGACTCGGAACTGTTTCTGTATTGTGATTCAGCACCTCTGGCGCAGCTTGCAGAATTTTCTCCAGCGCTTCCCAGTTACTACACAAGTCAGGAATCAGCACCTCAATTGTTGTCTTTGGTGAGGTGGCGCGAACCGCTTCAATGCAGCGAACAAACTGAGACGCACCACCATCTGGCAAATCATCCCGATTCACAGAAGTAATCACTACATGATTCAGTCGTAGCCGTCGGACAGCTTCCGCTAATCTTTCCGGTTCCGATGCGTCTAGCGGTTGCGGCTTCTTCTCAAAATCTATATCGCAGTAGGGACAAGCTCGCGTGCAGGCTGGCCCCATAATTAAGAAAGTTGCTGTCCCGGCGTTAAAACACTCGCCAATGTTGGGACAAGATGCTTCTTCGCAAACCGTATTTAGCCCCAAATCCCGCAATATTTCTTTAACATTGCCGACGCGCTCCCACTGAGGCGCTTTCACCCGCAACCATTCTGGTTTAACTGCCACGACCCGCTTTTCCCACTGTAGTCATACAGAGTTTATAGTATCAAGCATTCCTACTGCTTGAGTTAATTTCCCTTGCTGTGGGTTGGTGAAAAGGGATTCGGCGTGATATCGTGGATTAAGATTGCCTTTATGGTAACGGGATGTGGCGCAGTTTGGTAGCGCACTTCGTTCGGGACGAAGGGGCCGCTGGTTCGAATCCAGTCATCCCGATTTTTCAACCTGATGTACGACCGATAATCCTCATTTGATGATCGGCAACGTTAGTCTGAGATTCTTCGAGTGAAGTATCGGGAATTTGTTCATCAACGTTGTCATAATCGTGGCTAGAGTCATGGCGTTGCTGAATAGCGGTATGAATTATTGAGGAACCGGAACATCCCAGAATTTCAGATAATGTAGTAACAATCTAATTGAGTGTCTCAGTAGTTCTTCAGATTTGGAATAGCACAGTGTCTTGCGATGCAGTCGAGCTCGCGGAGTGTCTAAGCCTTGTGTTTTCCCCCTCAACCCGTGTCATGTATGTCTTGCTGACAATCTGGTCGCCGTCTGGAATAAAGCCTGGATAAACCGACCATCCATCAGTGACATAGAAATAGCAAGCACTGCCATGCCTGCACAATTGCCCACAACGGTCGAAACGTTTCTGCACTGTGGTCACCTAAGACCCACCCTAAGATCCCTTGCTTGAAGTGGTCAACTGCCGTCCACAGCCAGATTTTATTTTTTTTGAACCGACAAAGGTTTCTAATTCATCTAGCTCACCCACCAGGGGAACAGTCTCTGGCTCGTAAGCATCAGGCAGCAGTTGTCCCACGCGCTTGACCCAAGTAATCACCGTCGTATCATGCACACCTTTGACTCGTTCGATACCCCGAAAGCCCATGCCGTTAACATACATTTTCAGACATTCTCGTTTGACTTCATCTGAGTAGCCTTTCGGTGGTTCGTAGCGCTCGATGAACTGGCGACCACAAACAACACAAATGTGATTTTGTTTACCTTGTTTCTTCCCATTTTTACGGATATGGGTGGAACCGCATTCAGGGCATTGCATCCTCAATTGACCTCAATTCATACTTCCATTATGCAACGCCAGAGTCATTAGTATCTGCCTGATTATCAGCATAATCGGCGCGTGAAGTATCAGGGCCAGCATCAGGGGTAAGAAAACCACTACCTGTGGTGTCAGCGCCTACTGCATCAACATGCTTGGGTTGTGAAAACATTTTATTTTCTCCTTGGAAACGGTACACATAATATCAATTTCCTTAAACTTTGCTACACTTAGACAGAAGATTTTAAGAGGAAAAGCTTCAAATGCCAGGAGTTACAAAAATTGAAATAGCCGAAACAGAAGAAACTTTAAAAGCTCTCTTATTGAAAGTTGAGAAGGCGGAACAAAAAGAAAAAGTTCAAGCGTTGTACTGGCTGAAGACAAAAACTGTAGACAGTGTCTCAG
>NZ_JACJOY010000012.1:0-135555 GCF_014695815.1 Trichocoleus sp. FACHB-6 | reverse complement strand
GGTTGCTAGGATATGCTTTACTCATGCGGCTCTCTCGGTGCTGTGCAATTCGTATTCGCAGCTTACACCGAGTGAGCTTTTTTACTGCTCAACCAACTTTTAAGACAACCTCTAAAGCAGTAATTTTGTAAGTTTGCTCGGAAAGTAAGCCTAAAAAAGGGTCGATTGCCATACCCCGCCAAATAACATTCTCTGCTAAAGAGCGGTGATCGGCGAAGAAAGTCCACAGACGGCGTGCTGCTCCTGGTGTTATTGCCACCATGTCTCTAATTAGTAGGTTGTAGCCTTTGTCTCCCCACTTTTGGCTAAAAATGATGTAACCTTGTGGTTTATCTTCAGCACCAATTAGATAGGCGTGAATTGTTTCTTCCTTAGACTCGATTATTCCTTTCCAAATTGCCTGATTTCGATCTAGATTGCCACTGGATGCGATCGCTCGTTGGCGGTATAATTCGTGAAAAACTTCATGCTGAGTTGCTGCTACTGGAAAAATGGGGAGAGTGCGATCTTTTAGCAGAATACTGTCTACTGGCACCGACAAACGGCAATAGTTCCCCGCCTGTTCGTAACCAACTTTCCGATAAAGCGCACTCGTAGAGGCGTAGAGTGTTGATATAGGAACACCCGCTTCGTAAAGCTGCTTGACAAGTTCTGTCATCATCGCCGCCGCTACGCCTGTTCCTCGATGTTCGGGAGCAATGCCAACAGATGCGATTCCTGCTATCGCTACGCTAGAACCACCGAACCATTGTCCCATGTGAAGGATGGCTAATCCTCCAGCTACACGTCCATCTTTGCGGATTACCCGAAAGTTGTCTAAGCCGATAAGATTGGCATAATATTGATCGTCGCTGGGGGGAGCATTGAAGCACTGGCACAGTAATGCCAAAAGCTGTTGACTTTCGTCAGAGTTAGAAAAGGTGCCAAATTCAATATTATGTGTCATATAAATTTGGTAATTGGTAATTTGCGTTTTTACTGCTAGATATAAGACTGTATTTTGTGGGCATTGCCTACCTTACAAAAGTGCAATCAGTATTTATAAATTACTGAAGCGATCGCGCGATCGCTTCCCTTAACCAGCTCATCCAAGCGGGTGAGAGCAATTCACCTTACTGGTTCATCCATTAAGAGGTAGTTTTTCTAAAAGCGTTACTTCTAACATCTTTGATAGCGCATTCCCGGCAATTGCAATACTAACCCAAGTAATTCTAGTTGCAACAGCGCACTAGATACAGATCCTGGCGTTAAATTAGTTTGTTGCACAATTAAATCAAACGGCGCAGGTTCAAGGGAAATAGCTTGAAAAACTTGTTTGAGTTCTGGTTCCAAATCCGGCAAGGAAGATTGATTAAATAACTCTAATTGCTGCACCGAATCGAGTTGTGGAATTGCTCCTAACATTTCTAACAAATGCGCTTCATCAAGAAACGACATAGCTCCCTTATTAAGCAATCTTAGACAACCCATTGACTGCTGATCATCTAATCTTGCAGGCAAAGCATAGACATCTCTACAAAACTCATTAGCATAGTCGGCAGTAATCAAAGCACCGGATCTTGTAGGCGCTTCCATCACCATAATTGCCCGGCTCAAACCAGCAATAATTCGATTGCGTGGGGGAAAATGTTCCCGTGTTGGTGGCGTATCTGCTGGATACTCGCTTAAGGCTAATCCGTGATGCAAAATCTGTTCGTATAAAGATTTATTGTTCCTGGGATAAACTACATTCACGCCAGTGCCTAAAACTGCCAGCGTTCGTCCTCCAGCTTCTATACAGGCGCGATGTGCTTCTGTGTCAATTCCATCTGCCATACCAGAAACAATTGTGAAACCATTTTTTGCCAGCACTGTACTGATTTTGCGAGTCCAACGCTTGCCATACTCGGAGGGTTTGCGAGTCCCGACAATGCCAATCATCGGCGT
This sequence comes from Trichocoleus sp. FACHB-6, assembly GCF_014695815.1. Taxonomy (NCBI): domain Bacteria; kingdom Bacillati; phylum Cyanobacteriota; class Cyanophyceae; order Leptolyngbyales; family Trichocoleusaceae; genus Trichocoleus; species Trichocoleus sp. FACHB-6. Next base: position 133,629 of record NZ_JACJOY010000012.1, on the reverse strand, counting down.
AATACCTTGATTTTCCAGAAGTTGGACTTTGCCGCGATAGTACAGCACTGGCGGCGGGGTAGGAGTCTCTAGGAGTAAGCGGGGATAATCTGCATCAGCTGGTGTCCAGAAACAGGGATTTTTCGCCGAGTGTTGCTCTAATAATTGTCGCGGATTAAGGCGCGATCGCTTCTCTACCACCACCTCAATTGTCTGACGCCCAAACCCCTCTACCTCTCGCAAGGCACCGGGACTGGCAAGCCATGCTTCCGAGAGTGTGCCAAAATGCTTTTGCAAGCGTCCAAGCAAAATTGGCCCAATTTTAGGAATTTGCGACCATGCCAGCCAAAAGGCGCGTTCTTCTACCAATTACCTACCCTCGTCGCCATTCAGATTCCAGCATACTAATCAGATAAAGGCTCCAGTAGTTGCCACCTACTTTCGCACATTCGCGTCGGTAGCTTTGTTTCTCAAAATATTCTCGTTCCCAAACTCAGCCTGGGAACGAGAAATAATATCAAGTCGCTGAACGCTGTTGTTTCAAATAAGCAAAAACCGACTTGTCGCCAATATCATCGGGGATTTCTTGAACAGTTTTTCGCAGAGCAAACACGATAAATAGAACCGCCCAAACTCCTAATAATTTCTGTTCTACTGAAACTGGTAAAACGCCAGCTAGATGGCCTAGTAATAGGACTGGAACTAAAGGCGTGAGAATTTTTGTTTCTAACCGGTGAAAGCAAAAACCTTCTTTAAAATAAATCCCCGTCAACGATACAAAGGTAAAACCAATCCCGAAAAGTGTAACTGGGTAATTGTATACAGTTAAAGCCAGAGGTTCGCTACTTTGGAGTGCCAAAAACGCTGCCGATACCGCACCAATTACCCAAAAAGCTTGTAATAGTCGGTGCAGTGGTTCCAGGTAAATATGAATGGTAACTAAGCTGACACCCAATGCTAAACAAAAGCAAGCATATAAGGGAGTTAGTAAGGACAATTGGGTTGTATTTGTTCCCAATACCAACCAGCTACCCAAGGCAAAGCTTAAAGCTGCTACCATTAACCCGGCGCGATAAATTATTACACCAGTGCGATCGCTTCCGGTTAACGTAAACTCTCCAAACTGCCCTTGATAAACTACTGGTTCTAACTGAGCATCACTCTGAGTCATACTTTGCTTTCCTTTATTGCTGTTTAATTATGTCTACTTACTTAAGATAACTTTTACTACATCTCCCCAGTTTAGTTGCAGTTGCTGCTGAGCATTACCACAATTAACAGCAATTTCTACCCATCCATGAGAACCAACTAAAGCAACCAGATTTCCAGGGGGGCTGTCATGGTAAGTTGTTGTACCTAGGATGGTATATTTATCTACCTCAACAAACCAAGATTTTTCTTCCACTAGAGTACCGGGAATGTTGGTAATTAAGTTGCCGAAGCGATCGCTATACTGAATGCAACCCACTACACCCGCCTCTGTAACCCTGTATTCAGGTATGGGCAACTGTACCAGAGTTTCCGGATTAATTGCTGTTCCCAGTTGTTCTAGGGGAACGCCACTGGCAAGATGAGCGCCTGCTGGGGCAAAAATATCTCGTCCGTGAAAGGTGGTGCTGGGTTCTCTCGTGCGCCAATAACTGGGGTTAGTGAGTTCGACAGCCGTAACGTCGCTACTTGTGATAATGCCACTAAATATCCCGTTATCTGGCCCCACCAGGAAGCTGTCGCCGAATTGAATAGCGATCGCTCTCCGATTACTCCCCACCCCCGGATCAACTACAGCAATATGCACCGTCCCTGGTGGGAAATATGGGTAAGCACTCATCAGACAAAACCTTGCCGCGGCGATGTTCTGAGGTGGAATGTCGTGCGTCAGATCCACCATATTCAGAGTTGGGTTGACTTGGGCAATTACACCCTTCATCACCCCCACATACACATCACTCAACCCAAAATCAGTGAGAAGGGTGAGAATTTTGGTTTTGTGCATCTGCGATCGCTGGCGCTTGTAGGAGCCAACTTATAACCCTAGCTAGATATTTGTGAATTTTCGGTAACAAAGGCTACCGTTTATCCTAGTGTAGGCTATATTAAAAATGTAAGAGATACCTCAAGTCGAGCCAAAAGAATGTCCATTATGAGCGGAAGACGTCAAGATAACCGGAAAAATGCAGCGGCGGCTCATCGGGAGAACATCCAAAAAAGCTTGCAGCATCGTTTAGAAGTCGCTAGAGCAAAAGGTGACGAAGCCTTGGTTCGTCAGTTGGAAGCAGAAGCCAACTACTTCAACTAAGCCCGATAGCATCAGCGCAGTGATAATTTGCCATTTTGGGAGGTGTAGTGGGGTGTAACCGTCACGAAACCCATCCCATATACCTTGCTAAAAAACTCAAAGGGGGATGCCGCATTACGGCATCCCCCTTTGGCTTTTGCCTCTTGCCTTCTTACCGTCCGCCCACAACTACATTTTTGATTCGCAGATGGGGGCCACCGACGCTTACAGGAAGAGGCATTTGTCCGCCTTTACCGCAACCGCCGCTAACATAAATTGAGTCGTTACCAATTGCCTCAATATCTTTGAGAGTTTGGAAAACATTACCCGTGAGAGTGACATCGTTAACTTTTTCAGCTAACTTGCCATTGCGAATCATGTAACCTTCCGCAGCAGCAAAGGTGAACATCTCGCCGTTAGTTTGTCCGCCTAGCATCCGCACTGCATAAACACCTTCCTCAATATCCTTAATCATGTCTTGGAAGGAGTGTTCACCCGTTTCAATGCCAGTGTTAGTCATCCGCACAATGGGGGGATAAGTGGCATTGAGCGCTCTAGCGTTGCCTGTGGGAGCTTCGTGCATTTTGCCAGCAGTTTCGCGGTTATGCAGGCGTTGGGTGAGGATGCCGTCTTTAATTAGATATTTGCGCTGAGCGGGAACACCTTCATCGTCATACTTGAGAGAACCGGGTAAACCGGGCATGGTAGCATCGTCTACTACGTTCAACTGCTTAATCCCTAGAGGTTTGCCCAGAGCAAGTAATTCTTGCATTTTGGGATTTTCGTAGATACCATCAGCTTCGGAAAGATGTCCAAAGGCTTCGTGAATGAAGACTCCAGCGAGATAGGGGTCGAGAACTACAGTATATTGTCCCCCTTTAACGGATTTTGCTTCTAGCTGCCCGACAGCGCGTTTGGCGGCACCTAGTACGCGGTCTTCGATGCCTTCGAGAATGTTATAGTCAGTGCGGGAGTGGACGGACTCGAAACCTTGGCGGGGAACGGAACCTTCTTCGCGGGCGATCGCGCCAAATCTACCCGACACATCCAGTCTTTCTTGGGCGATGCAGGTGCCGAGGGAATTGACAAAATAGGTAGTGCCGAAGCGATCGCTCATACTCACCATCGTTGTCTGAATTCGCGGGTCAAAATCCAGCAGCAATTGGTTGTATTTTGCCAAATTACGGCGCTTTTCTTCCAGACTCACCCCACGCGGATCACAGCCTAACTGAACCGCCACATAATCTTGAATTGGCTCAACTGGGGCTAACATAGTAGTTTCTTTACCGACCAGATGCGCTTGAGAAACCGCCTCGGCTATCCGGTCATTCAACTGGGCTAAACCATTGAAAGTAACAAAGCTCCAGCCGCCCTTGTGACAGGCGCGAATGCCACCAGCGAGAGTAAAATTGCGATCCACAGCATCCAATTGGGGGCCGCGAAAGGAGATTGAGGTTGACTCACTCTGCTCTAAGCGAATTTCTAGATAGTCTACGCGATCGCGGTAAGGTGCGATCGCCTCCTGCAACTGATCCTGCATTGAAGTTGTCATTTTTAATTTTTTTAATTCCTAATAGGGATTCTAGGCGAATATCACAGTAGCCTGCTTGTGTTTCGTTTCCTTTAGTTTCTGCCTTATTCTTATTTTGCTGATGTTATAAATCTTCAAAGCGAGGGGATGGGAGCGAATCCTATCGAAAGCTTCACTCGCACAGGGAACGAGTAAAAGGCATGATAGCTTGGTGCAAACCAATCCAAAATCCAAAATCCAAAATGTCCCAACCTCGGTTATGGCGATACCTAGCCGCCGTCGCTGTACTCGCTGCTATCTACTTTGTTACCGGAAAAATAGTTTTTTCTATTCCCAGCATATCGACAGCAACGACACCGCTGTTTCCACCCGCAGGGATTAGCCAAGCTGCACTTTTTTTATTTGGTCGAGGTATATGGCCTGGAGTGGCGCTGGGAGATTTCTTTATTTCGCTTGAGGTGGGACAACCTTGGTATATGGCTTTGGGAATGGCATTTATCCCCAGTTTGCAAGCGATCGCTGGTGCTACACTGCTGCGTCGCCTTGGCTTGCATCCGTCCCTTGAGAGTCTGCGAGATGTTTTAGCATTGGTGGCGCTATCCGCACTTTTGTCCACAATAATCGGCCCCACTTTGGGCGTCACCATCCTCTGCTGGAGCGGCTTTGAGACTTGGAGCAAGTTTACCGCGATTTGGTGGACTTGGTGGGTAGGAGACGCAATGGGAGTGTTAATCCTCGCACCTCTGGTATTGACCTGGTTTAGGGGCGAACTACGGCGAATGCGATCGCGCTGGCATCAGATAAACCTACAGCCTCGACGAGTTATTGAGGCAGTAGTATTGTGTTTGATGTTGTTGGGTGTATCCTGGGCAGTCTTCGGATCGGCTAGCAAAATCGTAAGCGATCGCTACCCAATTGAGTACCTACCCTTACCTTTAGTCATTTGGGCTGCCTTCCGTTTTGGTCAACGCGGCACCGTATTGGCAACCCTGTTCGTCTCTAGTATCGCCATCTGGGGAGCCTCCAAAGGCAGGGGCCCCTTCATTGGACAGACAGATAATATCAACCAGGCGATCCTGGCTCTGCAAACCTTCATGGGGGTTGAAGCCATTACTGCCCTCGTTCTGGCGGCAACAGTTACAGAACGCAAACAAACTGAGATTTTTCTGCGCCAGAGCGAGGCCAGTTTAGCCAATGCCCAACGCATCGCCCATCTAGGTAGCTGGGATTTGGATCTGGTTAGACAACAATTGCAGTGGTCGGATGAACATTATCGCATCTTGGGTTTTTCCCCAAAAGCCTTTGAGCCTACGGTGGAAATCTTCTTAAATTCAGTTCACCCAGACGACCAACAAAGGATCAAAGAGCTGCTAGACGGGGCATCGTTTCATAACCAGCCTTTCAGCACTGACTTCCGAATTATTCTACCCGATAATCAAGAGCGCATTGTCCAGGGAAGTTGTGAGACTATTCAGGAACCATCAGGTAGGATAATTCGCCTGATCGGTACGATTCAAGACATCAGCAAACAAAAAAGGATTGAGAAAGCGCTGCTGGAATCAGAAGCACAATTGCTCGAACTTGCCCACAACCTGGATCAGAAAGTGACAGAGAGGACGCTGGAGTTAGAACAAAAAAATGAAGAATTAGCGCGATCGCTATTTTTAGTTCAACAAACCCAGCAGCAATTAATTCAATCTGAAAAAATGTCAAGTTTGGGAGAGTTGGTAGGCGGTATCGCTCACGAAATTAATAACCCGATTAACTTTATCTACGGCAATATCATCCATACCAGCAACTATGCCCAAAACCTGATTGACGTTTTAAACCTCTACCAAAAATACTATCCCGCACCAGAAAAAGCAATCCAAGCTGTAAGTGAGACAGTTGAGCTGGACTTTATAATCGACGATCTCCCGAAAGTTTTGTCCTCCATGCACAACGGTGCCGAACGCATCCGTCAGATTGTTATTTCTTTACGTAACTTCTCCCGACTCGATGAATCGGAAATGAAGCCAGTAAATATCCATGAAGGAATAGATAGTACCTTGCTGATTTTACAGCGTCGTCTCAAAGGTCGTCCAGGGCATCCAGACATTGAAGTAATCAAAGAATATGGGCAATTGCCTCTAGTTGAATGTTATCCCGGAGAACTAAATCAGGTATTTTTGAACATACTTAATAATGCCATTGATGCTTTAGAGCAAAGAATGAAAGACGAAGGAAAAATGTTTATTAATGATAATTACAGTAATTCAGTTTTTACGCTTGAAGCTTATGTTTTGAACATCAGCACCCAACTTTTAGATAATAATTGGATGCAAATTAAAATATCAGATAATGGAATAGGTATAGAAGAAGCGGCAATAAATAAAATATTCGACCCATTTTTTACAACAAAAGAAGTTGGTAAAGGCACAGGATTAGGTTTGTCTATCTGCTATCAAATAATTGTAGAAAAGCACAAAGGACAACTGAAATGTTTATCTGGGTCTGGTTGGACAACATTTGAGATAAACATTCCTCTGCGGCAGCGTGGTCAACTTTGAGACAGTAGCTATACTGGGGAAAAGCAAAATGCCTAACGACTAAAGTCAAAGGCGAACAAACTAAGCCTGCTCACGTCAAGCTTTGCTGGTATAGCCCCAGGATAAGAGCCTGTGGGAATATTATTGATTAGCCAAGGAGAGAAAAAGCGCCTATGAAATTTGAACTAATTAACTGGATGGTCAATATAGCGCGTGTTTTGCGCCTCAATAGCCGCTGGATGACTTGGAATCTATTTTTGGCATTTATTCCTTTGGCTTTGAGTGTTTGGCTATTTCGCAGTAACCAAAAGCGATCACTTATCTGGTGGGTGGGATTGTGCGTTTTTGTGGCTTTTTTGCCCAATGCTCCCTATCTATTGACGGATATCATTCACCTAATTCAGGATATTCGCGCTATCAACTCGGTGTGGATGATTACCCTGATTCTGATTCCCCAGTATTTGCTAGTTATCCTAGCTGGGTTTGAAGCCTACGTTTTATCGATAATTAACCTGGGTTACTACTTACAACGGCAAGGTTTAGGTAAATATATTCTTGCAGTTGAATTGACGTTGCACGGTCTAAGCGCTGTTGGCATCTTTCTAGGAAGATTCCTCCGCTTCAACAGTTGGGACTTGATTACCCAACCGGATGCCTTATTGACAAGCGTAGTCGATGATTTAGTAGGCAAATGGCCGCTGCTGGTTATGATTATCACCTTTGGGGTGGTGACTTTGTTGTACTGGCTGATGAAGCAAGTCAGTTTGGGGATAATTTGGCGATCGCGATCGCCGAAGGAGTCAAAAGTTAGCAGTTATCAGTAACTAGCTTAAATTTCCTCAGCAGCAAAGAGGCGAACTGCGCGAACTAAATCCGGTGGCGTGCCAATATCCAAGTATGTACCCTCTGGAAACGCCTCTGCTTCTACCCGCAAACCATTGTCAATTCCAGCCTGAATCACATCCCCAATCGGCAACTCTCGCTGTGGTGCTAAACTACTGAGTGCCAGGATACCAGCCAGATGCTCGTGCATAAACTGTGTAAAAACTGGTGTCCAAACTGCAATACCCCACATATATCGCAGTTGACTCTGTGGTGGTTTTTCGATCACCTTGTATACTCGTCCGGCGGCATCAAAATCAACCATACCAGCTTTTTGCGGCTCTTCTGTAGGGAATAATCCTAAGACAACATCGGCATTACTAGCTTCAAGACGTGCGAGTAACCGCACGAAAGCATCATCCGGATGAAAAAGAATGTCAGGAAAACCCATTGCTACAACAGCATCTTGCACAAAGGGATAGGCTTGATCTAAAGTGTAAGCCGCGCCGAAAGGCAAACTGATAATTAAATAGCCCATGTTCATGTTCAGCATGGAGCCATCGCCAAAATAGGCAGGGATATCCCACTTACCCGGACGCAACACGGTGTAAGCCTTGGTAATACCTGCCAGCCGCATCTTTTCGAGTAGGTAATGGCAAACGACTTTGGGGCGTAAGCTGTTATCATCCACGCGGCGAAATCCAATTGGATACAATTCTTTGCTAACTGGTAAAGGGGAAATTCGCGCTGCTTGTCCTCCTGCTGGTAGCAGTCCAATTACTTGCCGCTGTTTCATTTGATTGCTGTTGGTCATGGTAGATGGCGTAAGCCAGGAGAAAGAGAAAATGAGAAACTTTCCTGTCAAAAGAAAGATGAATAAGTATTAGTCTTGACGTGAAATGAACTGCTCAACATCGACTATTTCAAATCGAAACCGGTCAATATTCCCAAGATAACTATTCTGCTAGACCACGGTTATCACCTTGATTATTTGATTGAGAAGTTAGAGCAGGTTTATCCTCAGATCATGACAAAAATCAGGTTTGAGCGTTCGACGAAACCCTCGAAACAAGAGAAGGAGGTGCAAGGAAAATCTGGATTTGTCCCAGCCATCGCACGATGGGTGATTGAACGTTCCAATGCTTGGATGGAGCGCTGTAAGAGTCTGGTGAAGAACGAAGAAGCGCACCTTATCTCATGCCACAACCAAAATCGATCTCTGCTTTGTCAGGCTAATATTCAAACGGCTTTCAGCTCCTTCCTGAGCTCTCAAATGGGTTCTATAATCGTTAAAATAATATAGAACAAAACGCGACCAAAGAAGTGCTGATGAAGCGGCTCTCTCAAGAGGACTTACGGGCGTTGACTCCGTTGATATGGGAGCGTGCCATAGGGATTGGCACGCTTCAGTTAGACATACATCAGCGGCTAAAATTGGATGCTGTTTAAAGACAGAACTTTTCTAGGATGAGCTGGTAGCAGAACTTCTAGACATGGCGTGTCTACTTCGTTCCAGCTTCGCTACCTTTACCCCTAAATAGATTCTTCCACATCCTCGCTTTCCTTACCAATTAGTAGCGAAATACTGCCGCAACAGGGGTATTGTCCGGTACTTTTTCCGGTTCAACAGCATATACCGTTCCTCCGTGAAAGATCGTTTGAATCGCTGCTGCATTGAGCAAATCTTCATCACCAGGACGAGCCTCATTATGTATCTCAAGTTCCATTGAGTCCGGGTCAAAATGTCCCCATCTTTGTACACCAATCGGAACAAAAAGCTGTTCTACGCGACCATAAAATGCCCCTTGAATGACTTCATTCAAATCATTTGATCCTTTGCCAGCCGCAATTGACTCATGATAATAATCGATCGCTTTTTCCTGGTCTGCTTTAAACTGTGGCTCTATGATTGCCCATGCTTCTGCATGAAGTTCTTCTGCCGTTCGCTCTTTTGTGTTGTGTTGAATTCCTTCTTCCACAATGAAATTGTAGGTATTTGCCTCGTGATAAATCGGCAGCAAATAGCTAACGCCAGCTAGAACAAGCGGCGAGCGGCGATTGCGGAAGAAGTCGTGCAAGCTTTTATCAACTAACAGGAAATATTGCAGCAAATCTTCCTTAACGTTTTCGCGTTCGCCGCCCTGTCCGTGATAGGAACCACCTGCTTGCAAAGCTGAACGGCCTGCGCCCGCGCCCTGACGTCGCTGTTCATCTTTCGCCGTTTCGTCATACTGCAAGGCTTCATCCATACTCTTCGGCAAGCCTTCGATTTCGACTTCACGGGTGATGCCGTAGCGGTTGCATTCCACAAGGCGCACATCCCGTTGACCGAGCGTGAGAATATAGAAGCGGTCATCTCCACTCAACAGCGGAATTAGTGGCTTGAGATGAAAGCGATCGCTTACGACTACCAGTTCAATCAGGTCGATCGGTACCCGATAGAAACGGAAGAACCCTTCTGAGATGAACAATGCTAAACCTGCGCTCTGTTGCTGCCAGAATTCATCTTCATCCAGTTCACTCGCAGGCTGAAGAAATTGGCTTGGATCAGTCGGGTGCAATTCATATTTTTTTAACTCCGCTTCCGCCTGCCGAAGTAGATTTTTAAAGCGGACAGAGTTTTGCTGAGTTTCTGAACTAAGCTGCACGGTCGGCATGTATATTGATACACACAGTCCTTGCGGCTGTTCGACGAGTTCTTTCAGTTCTTCGATCGAAAGGAAGCTCATATTATTAAGACAGGATTAAAAAGATGTGCAAGGAAACCCTCATACTATAAAAACTTTTCCAAGCCGAAGCCCCTGCCGAATGGTAGAAAAGAAGCTCAGAGGTCGCTGCAATACGCTATGAGAACTAGATTCAAAGGAGGTAAGGACGTTAATCCAGAACTGTCCAGAATTGTAAGGATGTCAAATGGGTTCTATGCCGGTGCAAAAGGCGGGGCCAGATATTAGACAAAACCCGGTTCGTTTCAAAAATCTCATTCGTGAGGCAGAGCAACGTTTGGATGAAATGGGTCTTGACCATCAACAGACAATGGAATGGTTCCAGCAAGTGCATGAGCTTGATACTGGTGATTTTTGGGAAAACCAAGACCACGGACTGGCAATTTTTGTGTCGCCAGATGTATTTCGCTACTACTATCTTCCGGAAGAGTTTCAACACTTGGTGGTTGTAAGCGATCGCTTCCACCTAAAGCCGCTGCTGCATCTAATCAACAACGATGGGAAATTCTACATTCTGGTTCTTAGCCAAAAGCAGGTTAAGTTGCTAGAGGCAACCCGCTCCACCGTTAAGGAGGTAGAGTTAGAAGGTTTGCCTAAGACATGGATGAAGCTCTCCAATATAACGAGACGGCTAAGGAGGGTCAGTTCCGGATCAGCACATCGAAAGGTGGAACCGCTAATGCTGCTCAGCAGGCGGGCAGTTTTCATGGACAAGGAAGTCCTGATAGGGATGATATTAAGCAGGACATCCTGCAATATTTCCACATCGTTGATGACGCATTGCACAATTTCCTGAAAAATAAGAAATCGCCTTTAGTGTTGGCAGGAGTTGAGTATCTATTTCCATACAAAGAGGCTAATAATTACAAACATTTAGTAGAGGAAGAGATTACTGAAAATCCGGAAAATGTCAAGCCTGAAGAATGGCAGTCACAAGCTTGGGAAATTGTAGAACCTCTATTTCATCAGAAAATTGAGCGAGCTGTAGAGGAATACAAGGAACTAGCTGGAAACGATACGAGTAAAGTATCTCACGACATCCAAGAAATCATTCAATCTGCTTATTATCAACGGGTTGATTCTTTGTTTGTGGCAGTAGGCGAACAGCATTGGGGACAGTTTAACCCGGATACAATGACGGTAGATTTACATCCGGAACCACAGCCGGATGATGAGGATATGGTGGATTTTGCTGCCGTGCATACGCTTTTGAATGGTGGCACAGTTTATGCTGTGGAACCGGAAAAAGTGCCTGATGAAGCTCCGGTGGCGGCAATTTTACGGTTTTAAAGCCACTGAGGCAAGAGTTGGGAGGTTAAAGCCTTGCAACTCTTCCACGAACTACCCAAGTTGACGACGGGCGGCTTCGAGAATCAAGCGTTGTTCAGCACGAGCGATCGCGTTATATGTTCTTTCAACTGCATCCGGTTCCACGGAAATTGAAGTAATACCCCACTGTACTAGCTGGTCAATCAATTCGGGATATTGAGCTGGAGCTTGACCGCAGATAGAACAGGGGATACCCGCTTGTTTTGCCCCAGCGATGAGTTGCGCGATCGCTTGAATCACTGCGGGATGACGCTCATCAAACGCACTCGCCATCTGTGCGTGCTCACGGTCAACTCCTAAAACCAGCTGAGTCAGATCATTAGAGCCAATAGAGATGCCCATGCAGCCTGCTTTGACGTAATCTGCTAGGAGAAACAAAACAGACGGCACTTCAGCCATGATCCAGAGTTGAAATTGGGCAGATTCAGTTAACCCAGCTGCGATCGCGCGATGGCGACAAAAGGAAAACTCCTCAACGGTGCGGACAAAAGGCAAGAGCAAGTGCATATTGGTGTAGCCAGACTGCTGTACGCTGGCTAAAGCTGCCATTTCCAAATCGAACAAGGCGGGGTCAGAAGTGGCGCTGAAGGTTCCCCTGTTACCTAGCATTGGATTGGCTTCGGCTTGTACTTGACGAGAACCGATTAAAGAGAGAAATTCGTGCGATCGCAAATCCAGAGAACGGTAAAATACCGGACGCGGCGCAAAAGCAGCAGCAAACTCACACAACTTTTGGGACAGAAGCCCCACTAATTCGCGATCGCGCCCCTGTTGTAGCCAACGGTGGGGGTGTTGGCCCTCCACTAAGTCCAACACCAGTAATTCTGAACGTAATAAGCCGACTCCATCGACAGGAAGATTCGCTGCACGTTCGATACTACTCAGCTGACTCAGGTTGACAAGTAGTTGAGTAACAATGGGGAATTGGAAATTGGAAATTGGCGGTTGTTTGTTAGCTAACGGCTTTTGATTAATCACTAATGACTCTTCATCGCTAAGGCGATATACTTCTCCTCGATCGCCATCAAGTAGCACCGAGTCACCACTTTGAATCAGCTGTCTAGCACCGATAGCGCCCACTACAGCGGGAATACCCAGTTCTCTAGCAACAATCGCAGCGTGACAAGTCATTCCACCTTGTTCAGCGATCACCCCCACAGCTTGTCGTAGCAGGGGAAGCAAATCAGGAGTGATGTTTTTGGTAACTAAAATTTTGCCGCTAACTGCTGCTAATGAAACTCCGTCTGCTTCTGACCACTGCGTGTGATGGTTCTCTGTTAATACGTGGGCGATCGCGATCGCTTGTCCCGGCGCCGCTGCTAGTCCCTTAATTGAGTGCTGCTGCTGTGATGCTGTAGGTGTTAGCCCAGGTGTCGCCGCAACGCGATCGCCTTCCCCTGGATTGTGGCTAGTCGGGGATGAGCGGGAAGATAAAGAATGTACAGCTGGCCGTGAATTGAATGAAGCCATAGATGAATCACTGCTAACTGCTGGTTGCCAATCTCGGACTTCCGACTCCCTCAAGTTGACTGCTGCCTGCTGAATGCTTACTTGCGTAAGATAAAGCTTGTCGCCTTCATTTGCATGGGGAGAAATTATCCACTCCAGAGAAAAAGCTGGCCCGAGTTCAGCCTTTAGTTGCCTTGCCAGGTTTATTAGATCATTTAAGTTCTTTTCTGACAAAGCGTAATTTTTTTGTTGATCCTCGTCCAGAAGATAAGGCTCTAGACCTTCATCAGCCATCAACCCAGCGACATAAGCCTTTACTGCCACCTGAACACTGTCCGTGCTGTTTTCAAACCCGTCTGTAGAGTATTGTTTAATCCGATAGGCACGGGTTTTAATTCCTAAGTTGCGGGTTTGCACTTCACCCGTTTCTGGTTGCACTTGGTAGGAATCTGGAACCACCTCGCCGCGAAACAGCGCCCTCCCCATTCCCCAAGTTGCCTGAATTTCCCAAAGTTCGGGTAAGACGTGCAGAGTACCAGAAGCGATCGCTTCCATCAGCGGTTGTACTAAAATTCCCAGATTTATCTGAGTTACCTGAATACCAGAAGACTGCCAATAAAATAAACTTCGGGCGCGGAACAGTTCCGCCCAACTTAATTTCAGCCCCCCAGCCAAAGCCTCTGGCGACGCAAGACAAGTATGGGATTCTAAAAGTCCAGACTCCTGTACTAGCGACCAGTTGCTTGTTCGTAGTACGGATGCCGAACTTCCCACCAATGCTAGAGAAGGGCGTAAAATCAACACTGGGGAATGCCAACGCTCTTGTGCGGAGTTTATGTTTTCCAGCCAAGACTCCGGTAAAGCAGCAGTGGTAATTTCTTGACGAATTTTTTGGGCGAGATGCTGCAACTGTTTGGGATTATCCACATCCAGGTGTAGCGAAGAATAAGGTAAATCCAAGCCCAGCGGTTCTGACCATTCGACGCTTTCGAGAAATTCATGGGTAGCGATCGCTGGAACCACAAAACCGGGGACGACCGGATAGCCACGCTGCATGACTCTGCTCAAAAAGAAGGCTTTGTCTCCCACCAGCGTCCGGTCGATTGATTTAATTTCCTCAAGCCAGTGGAGATTATCCATAAGAATTAAAAATTAAACATTTAACAGCAAGCCTTCTTAATTGTTAATTCTTAATTTTGGATTTTTCATTGTTTGCCCAAACTTGCCACTGTTGCTAGTAACTCGGCTTAAGAGTGTCGCACCTGACGAATCAAGGCATAGCCTTCCAACATCACTCACTAGCACATCTGGCGGCGATTGGTGAAAGTGCCGGCACTGCTTTCAAAATCGCTTCCTCTTCCAGTGCTTGGATAAGAACCAGAGTAAGTATCCGTATCATCCACCAGTCTCCCTCAAAGTGCGGATACTGGTGGTTGGAGAGTGGAGTGGAACTCCCCCTTCCCTTACTTCCTTGGTTTCTTGGAGTGGTAACAGCACCGTAAATGTTGCTCCCTGTCCAACGCCGGGACTTTGGGCGCTAACAGTACCGCCATGTAGTTCTACCAAATAGCGAACAATTGCCAAACCGAGTCCCAGACCGCCATGCGAGCGCGTTATTGAACTATCAGCCTGACGGAACAAATCAAATACATGAGGCAAAAATTCTGCACTAATGCCTACTCCCGTGTCGCTTACCTGAATTTGAGCATACTTAGTTGTTTGTTGCTCTGTTTGATTCTCTACTGACAATCGCACCGTTACGCGATCGCCCTCAGTTGCAAACTTGATGGCATTAGATATCAGATTCGAGAAAACTTGCTGCAATCTGGTGGAATCGCCTTCCACACGTTTGCCAGCCGAGTCGAGTATCGTCTCAATCTCAACTCCTTTTGCCTGTGCCGAGGCGAGCAAAGTATTAAGCGACACCTGAATCACCGTTTTTAGGTCAACAGGGCGACGATCTATGGACAAATTACCCCGAATCATGAGTGACACATCCAACAAATCCTCAATTAGCTGCGTCTGTGCCTTAGCATTGCGCTCAATAGTATCCAGAGCTATATTCGTCTTTGCCTCATTCAACTTGCGAGTCTTGAGCATTTGCGCCCATGCCAGCACCGAGTTGATTGGCGTTCGCAACTCGTGAGAAATAATTGCTAGAAACTCGTCCTTCATGCGACTTGCTTCTTGAGCTTCCTGGTAAAGCCGGGCATTGTCCACTGCCATTGCCGCCCGGTGGGTGAGTTCCGATGCCAAAGCGAGGTCAGCTTCATTGTATTGGCGACCTGATTCGGCAGTTAGAAAGGTAATTGCCCCAAGGGTACTACCACGAGCAACCAAAGGTAAGCACATATAGGATTTGAAACCCATATTGCAAAATGAGCAAGAGTGTTCATCGCCAGCGATCGCATCGGGGGGCGAGTCGGGAATTTCCGCCACAAGTTCCGCCACGCCAGTCTGCATCACCTTTGCCAAACCATGCTGCATTTCTGTGTCACACGGGCAGCGCTTCTCTACTTCCCATGCTTGCTGCGCTCGTTCTGGATCAACGTGCGCGACCTCAAGCAGGCGAAGGGAGCCATCAGCCGATTTTATGTGAACAGTACACCAGTCAGCTAAATGTGGCACCACCAGTTGCACAAGCCGTTGCAGCGTAGCGTGATAATCCAGTGAACAGGTCAGCACCACACTAGCATCCGCTAAAAACTGCATTGATGAAAGGATTCGCTTTTGATCGTCAATATCCGTACAAGTTCCAAACCACTTGACAACCCAACCATTGCGATCGCGCACCGGCATTGCCCGAACCAAATGCCAACGGTAAGCCCCGTCCGATGCCCTCTTAAAGCGACATTCAATTGCGTGAGTCTCGCCCGTATCAACAGCACTCAACCAACGCTCAATATTCTGGCTTCGGTCGTCTGGATGCAGCACTGGCTGCCACTCCCAGCCAAGGCTTTCTTCCAGTGTCATTCCTGTATAGTCAGTCCAGCGCTGGTTGAAGTAATCGACTGCACCATCCGGGCCTGCTGTCCATACTATCTGCGGAACAGTTTCAGCCATCAGCTGATAACGCTGCTGCGCTTCCTGGGCTTGAACGCGAGCCTCATGTTCTAGAGAGAGCTGGAGCCGTTCTTTCTCAGCTTGCTTGCGGTTGGTGATGTCCTCCACCACATAAGCAAATCTTGGACGCGCTAGGGTTGATACCTCGATTGGGCAGACTGTTGCTGATAGCCACTTCTTATCTCTCCCAATTTTGTGAGGATATTCAAAGCGTACAGGAGCTTGGCTGCGTTGAGCCAACTGGTATTGATGAAACCACAAGCGCAGATATTTCGGTGGTATTCCCAAACTGCTAGCTTTTTGGTTTCGCATCGCCTCTGGTGTTGTCCCAAACAACTTCGCGCTGGTGGGATTATCAGAAATATGCAAGATATCATCATCCACCAGCTCCACAATCCCCATCATCAGAGGAGTGCTATCGAAGAAGCTGCGGAGAGTAGATTCGCTCTGGCGCAGGGACTCAAGAGCCTGAAGAGCCAGAGTGATGTCCTGAACCACTGCTATAAAGTAATCAATCGATTTATCAGCACGACGAACGCAGCGAATCGAGATGCTGGTGTGAATTACAGTACCATCTTTGCGGATAAACCGCTTATCCATCAAATAGCCTTCAGTTTCGCCTGCTAAGACTTGGTTGAACTGCTCCACATCAGACTGCAAATCATCGGGATGAGTTAAATCTGCCCAAGTCATCTCTCTGAGTTCTTGCCGAGAATAGCCGAAGAAATCGCACAATTTATCGTTTACTTCTAGCCAGCCTTTTTCTGGTGACGTGATGGCGATACCAACTAGAGGAAGTTCAAAGTAGCTGCGAAAGCGTTTCTCGCTGGCTCTTAGAGACTCCTCTGCTAAAGAGCGAGAGGCGATTTCTGCTTTTAGCAGTTCGTTAGCTGTTAGTAGTTCGCGGGTTCTTTCGGTGACTCGACTTTCTAATTCATCATTGACTTTTTGCAGTTCGCGTTTGCGGTTGGCGACTTCGTTTACTAATACCGCTACATCTCCATCCAGAGTTTGCAATTCGGTTTGTAGTACCTCGCGAACCTGTTTGATTGCGATCGCATTGTCCACCCTTGCCTGTAATTCCTCAATCTGGAAGGGTTTCATCAGGTAATCTTGAGCGCCTTCTTGCAACATCTGCACTCTTAGCTTGTCGTCAGCTTTGGCAGTCAGCAGGATGATCGGGATGCCATCAAGCGCCGGAATGGATCTGACTTTCCGCACTAGCTGTTCGCCGTTCAGGTGGGGCATCATCACATCTGTGAGGATTAAATCGGGAGAAAGAGCGATCGCTTTGTCCAATCCCTCATGCCCATTTCTGGCAGTAACTACGCGATATTTTCTTGCTAAAATCTCGGCAATGAACTGGTTCATTTCCGGATTGTCTTCAACTACCAATACCAGTGGGGATTGGGGATTGGGGATTGGGGATTGGGGATTGGGGATTGGGTAAGAATCTTCCCCAGCCAAGAGTCCCCAGCCCCCAGTCCCTTTATCCCCTTGTCCCTTATCCCCAGCCAAGAGTCCGCAAAACTCACCACCCATTGTGGTAGTTTGGTTTGAATTTTCTGTACTAACATTGTCGGTAAATTGACTATTTTCGGCTAACTCTTTAGCCCCAAAACTAAGAACCCCATTAGATGCTGTTTTTGGTACGCAAACAGTAAAAATCGCCCCGCCTCCGGGAGCATCGCCAGTTGTAATTGTTCCACCGTGCAGTTCCACAAACTCCTTGACAATGGCGAGTCCCAGACCTGTGCCGCCAAACAGTTGATTGGAACCTAAATCTCTCTGACGGAATGGCTCGAAAATTACCTCCCGTAGTTCCAACGGCACGCCTAAACCACTGTCTTGAACAGTAAGGATAAAACAGTCCGTTGGTGTTTTAAGGTTGTTAGGTTGCAATGTTGTCAAGTTGTTAGATCCTGACAATTTAAGCTGACCACTTGACGACGTGACTACTGATTCCCCCAGAATGCAGCGAATACTGCCACCTAAAGGAGTGAACTTAAAGGCGTTGGAAAGCAGGTTAAAACAGATGCGCTGTAACTTATCAGCGTCTACAGTTGCCTGTAGGGATGGGGGTGTCTCCAGCGAAAAAGCTACTTTTCGCTCTTGTGCAAGAATCTCAAAGTATGCCCCTGTCAGTCTCACCAGTTGCGCTACGTCAGTCGGGGCGTAGTTGATCTCCATTTTCCCTGCTTCTAGCTTGGAAACGTCGAGCAAATCGTTGACACGCTTGAGCAAGATTTGGGCGTTGCGGTTTACGACTTCTAGGTTGTGACGCTGCTCAATGCTCGTGCTTTGGGAGTCCGCTAATAGCTTCTCGGTTGGGCCTAAAATTAACGTTAGTGGTGTCCGCAAATCGTGGCTGACGTTGGCGAAAAACTGAGTTTTTAGCTGGTCGAGTTCTTTGAGTTTTTGGTAAAGTGTCTCTAGTTCTTGGTTGGCGGTTTCTAGTTGCAGTTTGCGCTCATTTGAGCTTTTGGCGGCTGCAACCAGTGCTATTACTTGAGGAACTAACGGCGGCAGTAATAAGGCTGTAGTTACCGACACGATCGCAGTAATTAATTTAATGCTTCCCGATAGCCAATACATCGGGTGCCACAACGTCCAAATTTCTATAAAATGCGTGGCACCGCAGGCAATGATAAATAATCCAAATGCCAAGAACACTGAATAAAAGGGGATGTCTCGGCGGGCTTTGTAGACTAAATAGCTTAGAGTTCCGGAAATCGAAACATAAGCAAGTCCAATCAGAAAATCTGAAACTACGTGGAGCCATACCAAGTTGGGTTTCCACAGGTAACAATGTCCATGTGGGATAAAACCGTTTCCTACCAATAGATTTGTTAAGAGATCGGGCCATAGTGCTAGCACAATCAAAGTACAAATCGATACCGCAACGCCGTAGCCTAGTTCATCCCGATGTATTCGCATATCTTGCTTTTTCGTATCTTCCTCCATTGTGAATCTAAATAAAGGCGATCGCATAGTTGTTGCCTTCAGTCTAAAGCCTAAAGGTTAAAGGTAAAAGGCATCTAATGCAGCATAAATCTACCTTTAGAGATAGTTACAATTGATAGCAGGCTACAGATAAAAACTATTGATTTATATTGCAATGCGGCGAAGAGGATGTCCCAGAAATGTCAAAAGTTGGTATGTTCCCCGCGAGCATACCTATAAATTACTTAAAAGTCTGGAAATAAATTTCACAGCGAGAAGCTAAAGCTTACTGGATAAGGTTTTCAAACCGGTTTAACAGGTTTTAGTTTTGAGCCTTGAACTTTAGTTCAGAGCATAAATCAGTACAATTCGGCTCCAAGTCCCCTACATAGAAGTATCTCCACCGTCTAAGCTTCTCGAATATAACTTTGGGGACATCCTCTAAGGCAGAAGCTTGGCGATCGCTTCTACTAATTCGGTTGGATCGACTGGTTTAGCAAGGTGTTGATGGAAACCTGCCGCGATCGCTCTTTTGCTATCTGCCTCGGTACTATAAGCACTCAGGGCTAGTGCTGGCAACTGCTGCCCGCGTTTTGCCAAACGGCTCCTTACTTGCCGAATCAGCGAATAGCCATCTTCTAGAGGCATTCCGATATCACTGACAAGGACATTTGGCTGGAATTGTTCGAGTGCTTTTAGAGCCTCTCTTGTCGATGCTACAGCTAGTACCTTACCGCCGTATTGTGTTATGGCTGTGGTGAGAAATTCACGAGTGTCCGCTTCATCATCGACCACCAGTATCCGCAAACCTTTGAGGGAAATTGGGGATTGGGAATTGGAGATTGGGGAATCCTGCTTGTCCCTAGTCAAGAGTCCCCTTTCTTGGAGTGGTAACTGCACTGTAAATGTAGATCCTAGTCCTTCTCCGGGACTGGTAGCCTTAATAGTGCCACCGTGAAGTTGCACCAGCTGGCGGACAATTGCTAAACCTAACCCTAGACCGGAGTGCGATCGCGTAGTGGTACTATCAGCTTGCCGGAAGCGCTCGAAGATGAAAGGTAGAAATTCTGGGCTAATACCAATGCCTGTGTCGCTTATCTGAATTTGAGCGTAGTAGTTTATTGGCGTTTGAAAGTTGTCAGATGGGATTGTCAACTTGTTAGAACTTGCCAACCCTGCAACTTGAGAACTTGACAACTCTTCGGTTCCCTTTGTCACGTTTAAACGTGGCAAAGTTGTCAACTTGTTAGAACTTGCCAACCCTGCAACTTGAGAACTTGACAACTCTTCGGTTCCCTTTGTCACGTTTAAACGTGGCAAAGTTGTTAACTTGTTAGAACTTGTCAATTCCCTAACCGCTGACAATCGCACCGTCACGCGATCGCCCTCGCTGGTAAACTTTATGGCGTTGGCAAGTAAATTCCAGATAATTTGCTGCAAGCGTTCTGCATCGCCGGAAACAAAGCCAGCAACCGGGTCTATTACCGAGTCTAAAATTATCCCTTTCGCTTCGCAGGAAGGTAGGACAGTATTAATACAAGCTTCAATTAGTGGCTTTAGTTCAACAGGGCAGATATTCAGGCGGATTTTCCCTTGCATCAGGCGCGAGACATCCAATATATCCTCGATCAGTTTCACCTGTGATTTGGCATTGCGTTCGATTGTTTCCAGCGCCCGTGACGTTGTTTCTTCGTTAAACTTGCGGCTACGCAGCAGAGTCGCCCAGCCGAGCATGGCGTTTAGAGGTGTCCGCAGTTCGTGGGAAACTACAGCTAGGAACTCATCTTTGATGCGATTTGCTTGTTCTAAGTCTTGTGCCTGTTGTCGCAGGCTTTCCTCTAACAACTTGCGCTCACTTAAGTCGAGTACAAAGCAGACACAAGTATTTTCAGGTTCCTCTAAAAGGGCGATACCGACCAAAATAGAAATGCGCGAGCCGTCTTTGCGAATGTATTCTTTTTCCCAAGAAGTAGAACTTCCAGACGCTTGCAGTTCCAAAATTTTCTCCTCATCTAGAGGGAGATATTCTGGCGGTGTCATGGTATCCCAACGCACTTTCCCTTGGTTAAATTCCTCCCGCGTGTAGCCCACCATTTGCAAAAAGGCATCGTTAGCATCAGTAATGTTGCCGCTAAAATCGGCGACAATTACGCCGAGAATATTAGATTCAGCCAAACGCCTAAACCGTGCCTCGCTCTTTACCAGCGCCTCTTGGGAACGCTGACGCTCAATGGCGATCGCTGCTAAACGAGCTGATATCTCGATTAGTTTCCATTCTTGGGAATTGGGCGATCGCGGCGTGCGATAATACATCCCGAAGGTGCCGAAGACTTCTCCCTGCGTGGAAAATATGGGTAGTGACCAACAAGCTTGGAGTCCGTGATCCAAGGCAAAATGGCTGAATCCTGCCCACAGGGGATCATTGGCAATGTCGGATACAATTACCGGCTCCCGTCTATAAGCCGAAGTTCCGCAACTGCCAGCGTTTTCACCGATGGGAAGACCATCCGCAATTACCTGTTGATAGCTTTCTGGGAGGCCGGGGGCAGCAGCGAAAAATAGTTTTTTCCCTTCTTTGTCCAGTAGTAGGATGGAACAAAGCGCCCCATCGGATTGTTCTTCAATTAATCTAGTCAAGACATCCAGCACTTGGGGAAGGGGAGTGCCGCTGGCAATCATTTCCAAAATGGTGTTTTGCGCTTTCATCAGCGCTTTATTTCGTTTGCGATCGCTGATGTCGGAGAAAATAACTACTCCGGCGACAATGGCATCAGTACGCGATCGCACTGGGGAGGAGCTGACGCGCATTGTACCCCGCGTACCGTCGCCGCGCAGTATTTCAATATCCTCTTCCATCACTACTTCGCCTGTGCTTATGGAACGCGCCAGAGGCCACTCTTGCGGCTCGTAGGAACGCCCATCCGGATGAAAGCCTTTGTACTCGTGGTACTCGTGAATATTTGCAGATGTTAAGAAAGGATAACGTAAAATCCTATCTACCTGGTCGTTGCCCAAAATTAGCTTTCCTGACGGTGCTTCGGCAACTATTGCACCCGCTGGCATTTGTTGCAGCACTGCTTCTAAGAAGGCGCGTTCGGTTTCTAATTGTTCCAGCAGGCGATCGCGTTCCATAGTTGCGTGGAAGCGATCGCTTATATCCAAGGTGCAGCCGACTACTCGCACCGCCGCTTGAGAGGCATCTCTCACTATTAGTCCTCTATCCCAAACATACAGGTAGCGATCGCTTTTGTGGCAAACCCGATACTCGATAGTAAAACTGCTCTCTAGAACAAGAGCTTGCTTAATTGCCTCTTGTACACGCTCTCTATCCTCCGGATGGATGCGCTCTGTCCACCAATCAGCGGTGGCTTCAGCTTCTTGGAGTTGATAGCCTAAAACTTCGGTCAGCCCTTTGGTTCTTTGTGCGTAATTTTTAGTAATATCCCAGTCGTAAATAATACCATTAACCGCCTCTGCTGCCAGATGAAAGCGCTCGTTTGCGTTTCGCAGTTCTACCTCCACCTGCTGCATCTCAACCAGCTGCTGTTTCAGAATGGTATTTGCTGTCTCTAGCTGCACAGCCTTCTCTGCTCTGTGTTTGAGGAAACCTACCATCACTACCAGCGCAGGTGTTGTTAAAGCTAGGACAAGTACGCTGTGTGCATTGGCATCTGTGTAATGAAATAGTTCACCTGGTGTAGAAAAGAACCAGAGAGCATAAACTAGCGTCATCGTCGCGCTGATCCACCCAGAGGGGAAACTGCCGCTGAATGTAGCATATACTACAGCCGTGAGGTAGATCGGGGCTGGGTTAGGAATGGAAAATACAGTCTCGGACAGTAGCTCAATGATAGCAATCGTTACTAAGGTAAGGATGGGGCCACTCTGCTGCGACCAGAAGCTGATGTTCAAGAGATTTCCTCTGAGATGATAATACTCAGGTAATACCTGAGAGTTGTGGCTTGATTTTTAGAAAAGCAATAAATAATTCTTATATGTATGTTTAAATTCCTTTATAGATAACCATTTTAAGCCAGGATTAAAAATAGTTTATTAGGTTGGAGTGCTGAAAATGGGGAACAGCCGTCAGATTTTCCAAAGCTTGCTAAATCTTTTTATTGAGTCTAACTGTCCTCTTTGCCAGCGCCCAACTTCCAAAGAATTTTGTCACGATTGTTACAGGCAACTTCAACGCTGCCAATCATCAAATTATGCCCAGTGGGAAGAGGAATTTCCTGTATTTGCCTGGGGAGCTTATGGGGGCGCAATAAAAAGAGCGATCGCTGCCTTAAAATATGAAAACCAACCCCAGATAGCTCGTCCTTTGGGCCATTGGTTAGGTCAAGCTTGGTTAAATTCTCCTGTGTCTTCTCAATCTCTGGTCGTTGTTCCCGTTCCCATGCACGCAGATAAGCGCAAAAAGCGTGGATATGACCAAGCTGACTTATTAGCACAAAGCTTTTGCGAGTTCACCCGCCTCCCCTTACAAAAATGCGGCTTGGAACGCATTCGGGAGACTGAAGCTCAATTTAGCTTATCTGGTACTCAAAGAGAACAAAACTTAGCTGGAGCTTTCAGTTTGGGCAAAGGCTTTAGGCGATCGCGCCCATCTCGATCTGTACTACTATTAGATGATATTTATACTACCGGGGCGACAGCTAAAGCGGCAAGTGAAACCCTGAAGGGGCAAGGTATTCCAGTATACGGGCTGGTAGCGATTGCTACACCAAAAAATTCCCAAAAAACAGCCCATAAGTAGGGTTTTCCTGACATAAAACCCCCCCGCGTGTGTACGAAAAGCTCGTTAGCATCGAAGAGAGAAACGATCCTAACTCTGGTAAATTCGCCAAAAACGCAATTCCAGCGAGTAGTTCAGTCTTTTAGACAAACAAGTGCGTCAGCGCCAGAGCTAAAATCGACTTAAAGCGATCGCAACGTAGATTCAACCAAAATTAGAGTTTTATGACAAGCGTGCTTCAATCTCCCTACACTAGCCAGCAAATGACGGCTTGGATACGCGGTTTGCTGACGCTTGCTTGGGCAGACGGCGACTTTGATGCCGAAGAACAAAAATTAATTGCATCGCTGGCTCAAGATGAACTGGCTCTTGCTAGTGATTTCGCATCAGTTGAACAAATTACGCCCGATGAACTGGCAGCAGCTTTTGGAAAAGATGCCCGCGCCGCAGAAAATTTCCTGCGTACTGCTGTAATGGTGGCAGTGGCTGATGGTGTCTATTCTTCCAGCGAGGATCAATTGTTGAGCGAGTTTTGTCAGGCATTGGGACAGGAGCCAAAAGCTCTGTCCGTGCTGCGACAGGCGCTGAAATCCAGCCAAGGAGATCAGATTGACTCTAAACTAGAGACAGGAGCGGCAGCTCGGATCAAGAATCGCGTGGTGTTGCAACCTGTCAGAGTTTGGCTTGACGGATTAGAAATTCACGACCAGCGATTAGCCCGATTTTTGTGTAAAATGATTCCCGCTCAGTGTCCGTTTGAGCGAGATGTTAAGGTGTTTGGGCAAAAGATTGTCCACATTCCACCACTTTGCAAGCTTAATCCTCTCTACGAACAGTTAGTAGGTTTGCGCTTCCGGGCGTTGTCCTATCTGGCGGATGATTGTGGAGAAGATGTTTCGACTTACTGTTAATTGCTGATGGCTAATAGCAATGAACAATGAACAATTAGCCATCAGCAATTAGCAATCTTTCAATTAGTAATTATGCAATTTATCGATCAGGCAGAAGTTGAAGTTGAGGCGGGAAAAGGCGGCGATGGAATTGTCGCCTTTCGCCGGGAGAAGTATGTGCCAGCAGGTGGGCCATCGGGAGGTAATGGGGGACGCGGCGGCTCGGTGTATCTAGTAGTTCAAGAGAATTTGCAAACGCTGCTGGACTTTAGGTTCAACCATCGTTTTAAGGCAGACGACGGAGAGCGTGGAGGCCCCAATAATCGGACTGGTGCGGCGGGACGCGATCGCGTTATTAATGTCCCCAGTGGCACTATGATTTATGATGCCGAAACGGATGAACTATTGGCTGATTTGGTCGAGCCAAAGCAAACTTTCTGTATAGCTCAAGGTGGCAAGGGCGGATTGGGAAATCAATATTTCCTGAGCAACCGCAACCGAGCGCCAGAGTACGCTTTAGATGGGCTGCCTGGTGAAAAGCGCCATCTACGTATGGAATTGAAGCTGTTAGCTGAAGTTGGAATTATTGGTTTACCTAATGCTGGTAAGTCTACTCTAATTTCATCGATTTCCGCTGCCAGACCCAAGGTGGCAGATTATCCTTTTACAACTTTGGTGCCGAATTTGGGCGTAGTACGCAAACCCAACGGCGATGGTACTGTGTTTGCTGATATTCCCGGTTTAATTGAAGGCGCTCATACGGGTGTCGGATTAGGCCACGACTTTTTGCGTCACATTGAGCGCACCCGGCTACTGCTGCACATGATTGACGTTACCAGCGACGATCCAATTGAGGCGTATCAAACAATACAGCAGGAGTTAGAAGCTTACGGGCGCGGTTTAACGGAGCGTCCGCAAGTTATAGCACTCAATAAGGTAGATGCGCTGGCTCCGGGGGAACGAGATGTAGAAGCGATCGCGCAACAGTTACGCTCATTGACTTCTGCACCTGTCTTTGCTATTTCAGCAGTGGCGCGAATTGGAATAGACCCTGTATTACAGGAAATCTGGCAAACTCTGGATCAGTTATCACTTGTTACTCAATAGCTAATTGGGGATTAGTAAAAAGTCTTACCCAATCCCTAATCCCCAATCCCTTAATTAATAAAACTGGTATTATTTCCCGCAGTAACAGGCTTAGGTATGGGAGACACTTCAGTTGCATCAGGGACTGATGGCGGTTCGCTGAAGTATTGATAAGCTGTACGAGAAATCTGACGAATCAACTCCGAGGCTTTGTAATCGTTGTGGGGGCGTTTCACCATCACAGCGGCTATGTAGCGCTTGCCACTAGGCAAATCGATTAAACCAACGTCTGCGAGTAGAGAGCCGATATCCCCCGTCTTGTGGGCGATAGTAGCGCCTTTTCCGAGTCCCTTTGGCAGCAATGAGTTAGTTACTGTGCGCTGCATGATGTCCAACAAGCGATCGCGTGATGGCAAAGACATCAAATTTCCTTGATTAACCATTGCCATCAAATTCGCCAAATCTTTAGGAGTGGTAGTGTTGGTTCCTTCCAAGTCTGGAAGTAGGTTGTGAATTACTGTTGCTGTTAAGCCCCAAGATTGGAACCGCTGATTGAGCGCCTGAGCGCCCCCCAGACGCTGGATTAGCATATTTGTGGCAGTGTTGTCACTGATGATAATCATCTTGGTTGCCACTTCCAGGGCTGTGTACTGCGTCCCTGGCTTTTTGTACTGCAATTCGCCGCTTCCACCCGCGATCGCATTTTGCTCTAAAGTTAATTTTTCATCCAAACGGATTTTGCCAGCATCTACATCCTGAAAAAAGGCGACCAAAATTGGCACCTTGATCGTGCTGGCGGCGGCGAAAACTTCGCTTCCCGACAAGTCAAGGTAAGCATTCGTCTCCAAATCTACTAAAAATACTCCCGGCTGAAATTTGGGATTTTGCGTTACCAAAGCTTGCACTTTGGCTTTTAACGTTGGGATTTCTTCGCCCACAGCAAGCGCAGTTGGTGGTAAGTTCTGAGTATTCGGTTGTCTTGAAGCTACTGCTTCGCCGCCAACGGCTGAATTTTGAGCGATCGCGACTTCTGGATTAATAGCGCCTGTTAGTTGGCGCTTCGCTGGGTCCCAGGCTGATAATAAAGTACCAGCGATCGCGCCTACTCCTACCCCCAAAATCAACAGACGGGCAGCGTATAACAGTGGGGATACCGGGCGTTGAGGTCTTGTCCGACGAGTTGACTTATTTACTGGCAGATTGACAGGTAGAGACGCAGAAGGTTTTTTCAGGCGTGTAACATTATTCCTTGGCTCTGAGGAGGCAGCAAAGATTGACTGATTGGCATTTGCTCTCTGGCGCACTCGGCCGCTACGCCGACGTGCTTGTTGCCCTCCACGAGTCAAATCTGTACTGCTTTGCGATCGCGCCGACAAGTAGGATTTCCGTCTTTCTGTTCCCAAAGCTGCTTTCTGCCCTAAATCCGCCCGTAATTCCTCACTCCCAATTCCATGTTGACGCTTGTCTTCCACCCTTACCAAGGGTGTACGTCGTGACACTGGACTGCTAGATGCTTCGCGCTGCGTTGGCGATGCAATTTGACTTTTTTCCTTTCGGCGGCGACGTTCGCGGATGGCGGCGCGAACCTTGTCGGGCGTTTGCCCTTTGCCTGTATACTTACTCCCCACTGATACCTCTGGCACAACTGACTGATTTGCAGGCTGCTGAGTCACTCCCAACTCCTCCACCATTATTAGCTGTTAGTTGTTAAAAAGAGCGCCCAACCACTGTACAGGCGACATCGATTTTGGATTTTGGATTTTGAATTGGGAAATTTTCCCAGTCCCCAGTCCCTTATTCTATGGCGCGTCCTATTGCTTGCGATCGCCTATTGCTGATTCGGGTAAAAATTGCAGCGCCCAATCCATTTGACTAAAAATCCCTCTAAGCATAGCTACTTCCTCTTTGCTTAAATTACCTCGATTGAAGATGCGGCGAAATTTTTCCATGCGACTTGTCGCAGTGTGGGGATACAGATAACCCATTTTTAATAACACAGCTTCCATCTGCTGATAATACCCCTCTAAGAGTTCTAAGGGTGCAGTTTCAGTCGGCGTTTCAATATTGTCAGATTGAAAGGTTGCCAAGTTATTAAAATCTGACAACTCAACCTGACAACTTGACAATTCGCTGATTACTGACGAATAAAGCTCGTAACAACAAATGCCAACAGCAGCTGCCAGATTTAAAGAAGGATACTCCGGATTGGTGGCAATGCGTACAAATCGTTGAGCATAATTCAATTCCGCATTACTTAACCCCCGATCTTCGGGGCCAAAAATCAAAGCTGATGACACTGGTTCTGCAATCAACCACGGTAAAGCGGTTCTGGGATTTTCCAGATTAGTTTCTATACTTCGGACGCGGGCAGTGGTAGCGATCGCACGAGTACACCCGGATAATGCTTCTGGCATTGTGGCAACTACCTGGGCTTGTTCCAACACATCTAGGGCATGAACTGCCATATGCACAGCTTCTTCACTGAGGCGATCGCATTGGGGATTCACCAGCACCAACTGACGCAGCCCCATATTTTTCATCACACGAGCCACAGCACCAACATTTCGAGCGCCAGCTGGCTCCACCAACACAATCCGCACCCTCGTTAATGTGGTTTCATCCATGACTTACTCAAGAAAACAGTAAAAAGCACATCTATCTGTAGACAGATAGTAGCCATCCTGCCCTAATTGTTACGTAAAATTAAATAGCAATGTATCGTCAACTTAGCATGAAGCGTGTTCGTTCCAAGTCCGACTTACCCACAAAAATTTGCCCGGTATGTCAACGTCCCTTCACTTGGCGCAAAAAATGGGCTGATTGCTGGGATGATGTGAAATACTGTTCGGAGCGCTGTCGCCGCCGCCGCTCATAAAATGGCTGCGGGCTGGGGATGGGTAAGATTCCTTCCAATTCCCCATCCCCAAACCCTAATCCCTAATCCTCGCTAAATATCACGCATTACAAAGGTTCAAGGAATGTCAGTTAACCAGGTGCAACCCAAGCTTATCATTCACGGCGGTGCCGGAAGCTCTCTCAAGAGTAAAGGGGGAGTTGATGCAGTACGCCAATCTCTATACAAAGTCGTAGAGGAAGTTTACTTGTTGCTGATGGCAGGAGCAACTGCCTCAGCCGCAGTTGTCAGTGCTTGCCATATGCTAGAGGACGATCCCCGCTTTAATGCTGGAACAGGTTCCGTGCTGCAATCAGACGGGCAAATTCGCATGAGTGCTTCGCTGATGGATGGGGAAAGTCAGCGTTTCAGTGGTGTAATCAATGTCTCGCGGGTACAACATCCGATTGAGTTAGCTCAAGCTTTACAAACGTCTGCGGATCGGGTGCTGTCGGATTTTGGGGCGATGGAACTAATCCGGGAATTGCAAGTTCCAGTTTACAATCCCATGATCGAGATCCGGTTGCAGGAATGGCTTCAGGAACGCGATGAGAACTTTATCAAAGAAGCTGCTGGAGTCATAGCGGAACAAGAGCTGGTTGAGCCAAGCAAGGCAGGAGTTGGAACGATTGGTGTAGTGGCTCTAGATGGGCAAGGAAACTTAGCTGCCGGAACTTCGACGGGTGGCAAGGGTTTTGAGCGAATTGGGCGGGTCAGCGACTCAGCGATGCCAGCCGGGAACTACGCCACTCAGAAAGCAGCGATCAGTTGTACGGGTATTGGGGAAGACATCATTGATGAGTGTCTGGCGGCGCGGATTGTGGTACGTGTCACTGATGGTTTATCTCTTGCCCAAGCGTTTGAGCGCTCGTTTGGCGAAGCTTATCACCACCGCCGAGATTTTGGGGCGATTGGAATTGATGCCACAGGCGCGATCGCTTTTGGCAAAACCAGTGAAGTCCTCCTTTCTGCCTTTCACACTGGCGAAAAAATCGGCGACACTCTGGAATGGACTGGAGACACCCTCACAGGCTTTGTAAGTTAAAAGTAGAGGCATTATCCCAAGCAGCCTCGATTTGTGCGTTCCCAGTGGGAGACTGGGAACGCAAAGACAGGTAAAGTTATTCTTCTGGGTTTAAGCGCCAACCGGGTTTAATTACTTGACGCGATCGCGCAATTACCAGAGAATCGTCTGGCACATCTTCTGTAACTACGCTCCCAGCAGCAACAGTCACATCTTCTCCCAATGTTAGGGGAGCGACAAGAACACTGTTAGAACCAGTTTTCGTGCGATCGCCTATGGTTGTCGGATGTTTTTTCACCCCGTCGTAGTTTGCCGTAATTGTACCAGCACCAATGTTAACTTTATTACCTAGTGTGGCATCTCCTAGATAAGATAGGTGAGCGACATTTGTGCGATCGCCCAAAGTGCTATTTTTCAATTCCACAAAATTCCCGACGCGGCAAGATTCCCCAACCTCTACATGACCGCGCAGATGGGCGTAGGGGCCAATTCGGCTGCCATTTTTAACAGCGCTATCCGTCACCACGGAATAAAGAACTGTCACATTTTCCCCAATAGAGCTATTTTCAATCAAGCTACCAGGGCCAATGCGACTACCGGCACCAATTACCGTTTGTCCGCGCAGATGAGTTTGGGGTTCAACGACCACATCGGGAGACAGCTGCACTGTATCGTCAATCGTAATCGTGTCTGGGTGAATCAGAGTGACTCCAGCAGCCATCCAAGAATCTTTCACCCGCTCTTGTAATATTTCGTAAGCGGAAGCCATCTGCTTGCGATCGTTGATGCCGAGAATTTCCTGATAATCCTCTACATCCACAGCCATCACAGGTGCCATGAATTTTACTGCATCGGTGAGATAGTATTCCTGCTGGTCATTGTTCGCCACCAGTTGCGGCAGCACCTTTTCCAGTTGCGACCACTTGAAACAGTAAACACCTGCATTAATCCGACGATTTTGCTTTTGAGCGGGTGTGCAGTCCCGGTCTTCCACAATTTCTTTTACCAGATTTTGACCGTTACAAAAAACCCGCCCGTAGCCTTTAGGATTAGGGAGATGGGCGGTGAGAAGGGTGGCGGCGTTTTGATTTGTTTTATGAGTCTGCAACAGATTTTGGATGGTTTGCGGTCGCAAGAGAGGAACATCCCCATTTAAAACCAGCAAATCGTCAGCGAAGCCCTCTAGGTGGGGAAGTAATTGCTGGACGGCGTGGCCTGTACCCAACTGTTCTGTTTGTTCGACAAATTCTAAACTTCCAATTGGGGGCAAATGATTAATAACCCCCGCAAGAGAGTCTTTGACGCGATCGCCCTGATACCCGACAATGACAAGACACCGAGATGGATTGATTTCGGACAGACTATGCAGAACCCGTTCGACGAGCGATCGCCCTCCCAAAGAGTGTAAAACTTTGGGCAGATCCGATTTCATCCGCGTTCCGCGTCCTGCTGCAAGAATTGCTACTGCTACCATGTTTAGCTATCAGCCTTCAGCTACCAGCTAAAAGGATAAAGGATGAAGGGTGAACCTTCAAAGTTGAATTTCACACTTGAGGAAAAGCTTTCCCATCATCTGAGTCATTTTTGAGCAAACGCTTCCTCACGACTCAGGCTTTCAGGTTGCTGAGTAGATTGAATAAATTCAGCAAATTGCTGCACAAGTTGGGGATTGCGCCAACCTTTTGAGGCTTCCTCGTTCATGATTTCTAAAGCTTCGGCTGGGGTGAAAGCCCGTTTATATGGGCGTTCACTGGTTAGGGCATCGTAAATATCAATAATTTGAAACACTTGAGCAAGAATTGGAATTTCATCGCCTACGAGTCCATCCGGATAGCCAGTACCGTCCCAGCGTTCGTGATGATAGCGAATAATGGGAAGGACACCCCGCATGGTTCGCAGGGGTTTGCAAATAGTCTCCCCGATGGTGACGTGCTGTTTCATAATGTCCCACTCTTCGGGGGTGAGTTTTCCTTTTTTGAGCAGCACGGAGTCGGGAATCCCTACCTTACCGATATCATGGAGATAGCCTCCCCAGACTAAATCCCGAACTTCATTGCGTCCAAGATTGATAAATTCTCCGAAGGTTTGGCCCATTGTCACCAGCCGTTCGCAGTGGTCGCCAGTTACAGGGTCGCGGCTTTCGACGGTACGGGCAATTGAGAAAAGAACTTGTTCAGCGTGATCCAGGTCTTCATTTAATCGCTTTTGCTGAACGAGCGATCGCACTCTGGCAGATAATTCTAAGCGGTCGAAGGGTTTGGTGAGAAAATCATCACCACCAGCTTCTATGCCCATAATGCGCGATCGCCTGTCATTTAATGCAGTGATGAACACTACCGGAATCAAGCGCGTGTGTTCGTTCTCCTTCAGGCGGCGACACACCTCAAATCCATCCATCCCCGGCATCATTACATCCAGCAAAATCAAGTCCGGATTGCTTTCCAGCACTCGTTCTAATGCTACTGGGCCACTGTCTGCTTCTAATACTTCGTAGCCTTCCACCGACAGGAGTGCTACTGCTGTCATCCGACTGGAGGGATGATCGTCAACAACTAGAACTTTGGGCAATTCAGAATCGATAAAGCTCACTGAAGAACACCTTATTTGCGAAAAAGCAGAAGCATCTAATAAGTTTAAAATCGCTTATCCTAGAAATTTGTTTTTAGTATGAGCGAATCGCTCAATTATAAAATCAGGCTTTTCACGGATATTTTAGAGCGATTATGCAAAGTTTTGTTGCAATAGTTGTGATAAATTTTAAGACCTAAATTTAAGATTTTGGATCTTGCTTTTGACACCAGCGCCTTTTCCAATGAGAGGATGGCTCTAGAGAACTGGTTTGCTGTTCTATTGTACGCCGTTGCAAAATTACATCGGCTGGATCGCTCAGAGTCGGATCGCGGTAGGGAATGGCGGCTTTGGTTTGCAAATGCTCCTGTTCTTGTAATGATAGTGGCGGTAATGGGGCTTTTTGCGCGGCGACGGTTCCCGGCGATCGCCTCCCGACTGGTGGTGTCGCACCAATTTGTAACTGGGCTGCTAAAAGTGCTGTCCGCACCGCCGCCGCACAGGAATAGGTAGCAAGTCTCCCTGAAGGTTTTAAGCATTTGGCAACCATGTCCAGAAATTCCACTGTCCACAGTTGGGGACAGTGCAAGGGTGAGAAGGGATCGAGAAAAATTGCATCTGCTCTAAAGCCGGAGAGATATACTTGCCTAATTGTTTCCCTAGCATCACCGATGAGTAGATTTGCTTGTAAACGTTCTGTCTTAACTTGTCCAGATGTTGCTAGTTTAGCGAGAATTTGGATGTATTCGGGGTTCCAGCTGTTGAAGAGATTATGCGCGATCGCAGCTGGTGCTACAGATGCGTCTAATTCCAAGCCTACCCACTCAACGCGACAATCTGGATTTACTGCCCAAATCGTCTCCAACGCTGCTGCTGTATTGTAGCCAAGACCATAACAAACATCCAATAGATGCAATGTTGGTTGCTGCGCTTTCTCCTTGAGTTGGAGAGGATTCACAAACTTAAGTTCGGCTTCCTGCTTAGCACCATGCTGACTGTGAAAAGCTTCGCCAAACTCTTGTGAGAAGAAGGTGAATGAGCCATCATCTGTAAGTTGTGGTGTGAAGATGCCGCCATTATCCATTATTCTTAATTGATGCTTAGGTTATAGAGACGTTGTAAGCATCTCTACCCTTGAGTGTTCTGAAGTGCTTATAGTAGTTAGTTTGTACCAAGGAAACAACCTAGAGCAATACAAAAAACATCATTTTTGGTAAGATTACTCTGTGCCTATAAGGAAATTGTAAAGATATTGTTACTCATAATTACACCAATCATATTTTTTTATAGCCATTACTCAATACAAAGCGAAGCTCAATTATTTGGTATTTTAGATTGACTTTTCAGGTTATGACTGATAACAATTTTATAGTTTCCGCCCAATGGCTAGGTGAACACCTTAACGATCCTCAAGTCGTTATTATAGATTGTCGCTTTTCCCTGACAGATCCAGAATTAGGACACAAACAGTATCTCACCAGTCACATACCGGGTGCTTACTATCTGGATTTAAATAAAGACCTTTCGGGTAATGTTGAAAAGCATGGTGGAAGACATCCTTTACCCAACCCAGAAGAGTTAGCTAATAAGTTAGCAGCTGTCGGGGTAAATTCTCAAGAAACCCTGGTTGTTGCTTACGATGATTCCAGATTCGCTTTTGCGTCCCGTCTCTGGTGGCTGCTGCGGTACCTGGGGCATAATCGTCAAGTCGTCTTGGATGGAGGGTTTGCGGGATGGGTAGCTGGGGGGCATCGAGTTACAGATGTTCTACCGATACCAGATCCAGGTAATTTTGTGGTGCGGTTGCAAGAAGATTTGGTGGTGGATATTGAAACAGTGAAAGCAAAGAAAGACTTGCCGCAAGTTATGCTTGTAGATTCGCGAGAAGGCGATCGCTACCGAGGCGAACGAGAACCAATTGACCCGATTGCAGGTCATATTCCTGGCGCACTTAACTACCCTTGGCAAGATGTCTCTAACACTCAATCTTACTTACGACTGATGACAGAACAACGCCAACGATGGAACGGTTTAGAGCAAGCTGAAGAAATTTTGGTTTATTGCGGTTCTGGTGTCACTGCTTGCGTCAATCTATTATCTCTTGAAATAGCTGGCATTCACACAGGCAAGCTTTATGCTGGCAGCTGGAGCGATTGGTGTTCCTACCTCTAAGATGTTATAGGGGCAGTAGTGGCTAATAGCTTGTCCTAAATATTCATTCTTGTGACAAGTAGGACATTTACAAATTCCTGAACTAAGGTAGAGTTTAAATAAGCAGTAATTGTCAGAGCGATCTTGGTGTGCAGCGTCAATTTTCCGATTTTGCTCCCCGAAGACAGCTCTAAAGTCCGCCTGAATGCCACTGTCGGTCTTTGGGCATACAGTTACAGAGAAACAGATATAGTATATTGACGCTAGAGTAAGTATAAGTAAACTGTTATACTAACAAATTGCTAGAATAAATCATTCCGATTAAATTCTTTTCTACAAATTTTAGGTCTTAGCTTCTATGGCTTGCTTAATGAACCGTCTTTCTATTTTTGTAGACGGGAACAATATGTTCTACGCTCAACAAAAAAATGGTTGGTTTTTTGATCCTAGAAGGGTGTTGGAATATTTCAAAAAAGAACAGCCAGAAACAACACTCATCAATGCCTTCTGGTACACAGGGCTTAAAGATCCGCAGGATCAGCGGGGATTTCGAGACGCACTAATTAGTTTAGGGTATACCGTTCGCACTAAAATTCTCAAAGAATACTACGATGATACATCTGGGCGCTATTCCCAGAAAGCAAATTTAGATATTGAAATTGTCGTAGATATGTTTAATACAGTAGAGCAGTACGACAGGGTAGTTTTATTTAGTGGGGATGGCGATTTTGAAAGAGCCATCGAACTATTACGTTCCAAAAATACTCATATCACAGTGGTTTCTACAGAAGGAATGATAGCTAGAGAGCTGCGAAACGCTACAGATCGTTACATAGACTTAAATGATATTCGGGATCATATTGAGAAGACTGAATATTAGCTAATGACTAATGGGGATGAAAAATTACCAATTAGCTATTAGAAATTGATCGAGAACAACTGACAACTGACCAATTACTATGGAAAATCAATCAAACCAAGGTAGAATCATAATCTTCGATACCACTCTTCGGGATGGCGAACAGTGTCCCGGAGCCACCCTAAATGTAGACGAAAAGTTGAGCATTGCGCGACAACTGGCGCGTTTAGGCGTGGATGTAATTGAAGCGGGTTTTGCTTATGCAAGCCCTGGGGATTTTGAGGCTGTGCAGAAAATTGCTAAAACAGTAGGGACAGAAGATGGCCCAGTTATCTGTAGTTTGGCCAGAGCAATTAAAGCAGATATCGAAGCAGCAGCCGAAGCGCTAAAACCAGCGGCAAAGGGTAGAATTCACACGTTTATTTCGACATCAGATATTCACTTGGAGTATCAGCTGAGAAAATCTAGGGCTGAAGTGTTAGCGATCGCAGAAGAAATGGTCGCTTATGCGAAATCCTTCATGGACGATGTAGAATTCTCTCCAATGGATGCAGCACGTTCTGACCCAGAGTTTCTTTACCAAGTGCTAGAAAGAACAATTGCTGCTGGTGCGAAAACTGTTAACATTCCCGATA
Organism: Trichocoleus sp. FACHB-6; assembly: GCF_014695815.1. Lineage (NCBI taxonomy): Bacteria > Bacillati > Cyanobacteriota > Cyanophyceae > Leptolyngbyales > Trichocoleusaceae > Trichocoleus > Trichocoleus sp. FACHB-6. The sequence continues at coordinate 98,140 of NZ_JACJOY010000012.1, read as the reverse complement.
CTGTGGGTTACATGACTCCCAGCGAATTTGGGGATTTAATTCGGGGAATTAAAGAAAACGTTCCCAACATTGACCAAGCGATTATTTCAGTTCACGGTCACAACGATCTAGGTTTGGCTGTAGCTAACTTCTTGGAAGCTGTGAAAAATGGAGCGCGTCAGCTGGAATGTACTATTAACGGCATTGGCGAACGTGCTGGAAATGCTTCTTTAGAAGAATTGGTAATGGCTCTCCATGTGCGCCGGCAATATTACAATCCATTTTTGGGACGTTCAGAGGATTCAGAAGAACCGCTGACAAATATTGATACGCGCCAAATTTACAAGACATCCCGATTAGTTTCTAATTTGACTGGGATGTTGGTGCAGCCAAATAAAGCAATTGTCGGCGCAAATGCCTTTGCTCACGAGTCAGGAATTCACCAGGACGGGGTTCTAAAAAACAAGCTGACTTATGAAATCATGGATGCCCAATCCATCGGATTAACAGATAACCAGATTGTATTAGGCAAACATTCTGGCCGCCATGCCTTCAGCGCCAGACTTAAAGAATTGGGCTTTGAACTAACTGATAGCGAGTTAAATAAAGCATTTCTGAAGTTCAAAGAATTGGCGGATAAAAAGAAAGAAATCACCGACTGGGATTTGGAAGCGATCGCTAACGACGAAACCCAACAAGCTCCCGAAATTTTCCGCTTAGAATTGGTGCAGGTATCCTGCGGCAGCAACTCCCAGCCCACAGCCACAGTAACACTCCGCACTCCCGCAGGTGAAGAACTAACTGATGCCGCCATTGGTACGGGGCCAGTAGATGCCGTGTATAAGGCAATCAACCGTGTGGTGAACGTACCCAACCAACTGATTGAGTTTTCCGTTCAATCTGTAACTGCCGGAATTGATGCTATCGGGGAAGTCACCATTCGCCTGAAGCACGGAGAACGAGTATTTTCCGGTCATGCGGCGAACACCGATATCATCGTCGCCTCCGCCCAAGCTTATCTCAACGCCTTGAATCGCCTTTACTCAGCTTTACAAGCTCAGGAAGGACGGAAACCCGTGACTTATCAGAAATTGTAAACGTAGGCGCAGAGCTTGACACAAAGGTACGCAGAGTAAGAAAATCCTTTGCGTACCTTTGCTTTTATTTCTTAATACCAACCATGAAAGAAGATATTTTTGACAAAGAGAAAAAATTTCACGATCAATGGGCATCTACTATAGATGTAGAAGGGATTAAAGTTAAAGATTACTTTGAAGCTTGTACCGCGCCAGAAAATCGATTTATCCTCAAGCAATTAGGGGATATTAGAGGTAAGCGACTTTTAGATTTAGGGTGTGGTGCTGGGGAAAATAGCGTCTATTTTGCCAGAAAAGGGGCGCTATGCTTAGCATCTGATTATTCTCCGGGTATGGTGGAAGTGGCGCTGCAACTGGCAGCTGCTAATGGGGTGGAGATTGAGGGGCGAACTATGAATGCGATCGCTCTCGATTGCCCTGATAATAGTTTTGATATCGTCTACGCCTCGAATTTGCTGCACCATTTGCCTAATCCGAAACTCGCTATTAGGGAAATGCACCGGGTTCTCAAGCCTGGTGGAAAAGCTTGTTTTTGGGACCCTTTGAAGCACAATCCAGTTATTAATGTTTATCGGCGGATGGCTACTAAGGTGCGAACTGAAGATGAAACACCGCTGGATATTAATATTGTCAATTTTGTCAAATCCCAGTTTTCAGAAACGTCTTATGATACTTTTTGGCTGGCCACCCTGTGGATTTTCTTGCGCTTCTATTTAATTGAAAAAGTCGATCCAAATAAGGAGCGTTATTGGAAGAAAATTATTATTGAACAGGAAAGATTAAAGCCGACATATCAGCGCTTAGAAACGCTAGATAGTGTGGTAAAAAATATTCCCTTGATGCGGCGTTTTGCTTGGAATTTGGCTGTGGTGGCGACGAAATAATTTGAAACGCAAAGGACGCGATCGCGCTTTCAAATACTGAAAATTTGCGTTAAATCTAGTACAAATCCAGGTAACACTTCTTCACCAGATAAAGTTGTAGGAGATTGGATAATTTCTACTTCCCGATCTTGTCGATAAATCTCCACCCGTTGATTTTGTGGATCAATTAACCACCCCAAACGACAGCCATTGTCAAGGTACTCTTGCATTTTCTCTCTCGCTTTAGACAGAGAATCACTTGCAGAACGCAATTCCAGCACAAAGTCGGGACAAAGTGGTGGAAATTCTGCTTTTTGTTCAGCAGTTAAAGCATCCCAGCGTTCTTGCTTTACCCAACTGACATCAGGAGAACGAGTCGCACCATTGGGTAATTTAAAACCAGTAGAGGAGTCGAAAGCAACGCCCTGATTTGTTTGGCGATTCCATAGCCAAAGCTGACCGTTTAAGCTAAAGTTACGTCTACCAGTTTCTCCGCCCGTTGGTGGCATAACTATCAATTCTCCTTGTGCAGTTAGTTCCAGCCTTAAATCTGGATTTGCCAGACAAATTTGATAAAATTGTTCATCTGTCAGCTTAACAGCAGAGGGTATATTCAAAATTAGGGTATTCATAAATTTACTATTTTCGGCATCTACTACCATTATGTATAATTCTGATACAACATCTTGGCAAGAGGTTCTCGCAGCTTTTAAAAGAATCTGGGGATATGATGATTTTCGTCCGCCGCAGGGAGAAATTATTCGCAGTTTATTAGAAAAGCATGATGCTTTAATTGTGATGCCAACTGGCGGCGGGAAATCTATTTGTTTTCAACTTCCAGCTTTACTTCAAAATGGGTTAACGTTGGTGATTTCGCCTTTGGTGGCGCTGATGGAAAATCAAGTGCAAGAATTGCGCGATCGCAAGTTGCCAGCTGCTCTTTTGCATAGTGAATTACCCACTTGGGAACGCAAGAAAAATCTGCAAAATTTGGAGAAGTTACGGCTATTGTATTTGTCGCCAGAAACTTTGCTGAGTGCGCCAGTGTGGGAAAAGTTGTGTCAACCACAGCTAGAAATTAATGGGTTAATTTTGGATGAGGCGCATTGTTTGGTGCAGTGGGGAGAAACTTTTCGCCCAGCTTATAGAAGATTGGGTGCAGTGCGTCCAGCTCTGTTAAAATCAAAGCCAGCTGGGACAAAAATAGCGATCGCAGCTTTTACCGCCACAGCCGATCCAAAAGCTAGAGCAACCATCCAGAAAGTCTTACAACTGCAAAAACCAGCTGCTTTCCAAATAAGTCCGTATCGGCAAAATCTGCATCTTAAAGTTCAAACTATTTGGACACCCAGAGGTCGCCGCCAAGGGATGTTAAAGTTTATTCAGGCAAGACCACACGAAGCAGGCTTAGTTTACGTCCGCACACGGCGAGATAGCGAAGAATTAACCGAATTGCTACGGCAAAAAGGTTATGCAACAGCAGCTTATCATGCAGGGTTGAGTCCGGAGGAACGTCGCCAAATAGAAGCAAGTTGGCTGGGTGGTAAAATGCCTTTTGTCGTCTGTACTTGTGCCTTTGGTATGGGCATCAATAAGCCAGATGTTCGCTGGGTCATTCACTACCATTCGCCTTTGCTGCTTTCCGAGTACGTGCAGGAAGTTGGGAGAGCTGGACGAGATGGGAAGCCTGCGGAAGCTTTAACATTAGTTAGCGAGGCTACAGGGTGGCTGAACCCGGAGGATAAGCAGAGACGGGAATTTTTTGCAGGAAAGATGCGATCGCAATACCAAGAAGCTCAAGCTATTGCTTCCAAACTACCAACTCAAGGCGAAGTAGCAACGGTGGCGAAGCAGTTTCGCGACGGTGCAATTGCTCTCTCCCTACTCCACAGCGCCGGACAATTAGAATGGCAAAGCCCGTTTCATTATATTCGCCATCAATCAGGAAAATCTTGCTCCTTTGGCGAATTGAACGCGCAGCAGCAGCAGTTTCAGACTCAAATGACGCAATATCTTACTACACGAGAATGCCGTTGGCAGTTTTTGTTACAAGCTTTTGGCTTTGCAAAAGAGGCGGCTGGGTGGCGATGCGGACACTGCGATAATTGCAATTGAAAAAAGAACCCTACCCTAACCCCATCTCCGCTTGCGGGGAGAGGGCTGGGGGTGGGGTTCCCTTGGAGTTTCGCCTTTAGCCACAGTCTAGCGACGGCGATCGCGCACCTTTTCCACTCGTTTTTCTTTCTCCTGACGGCGATCGCGCACCTTTTCCACTCGTTTTTCTTTCTCCTGACGACGACCAGCGCCGGGCAACTTATTTTCTCGTTTTTCTTTCTCCTGACGACGGCGATCGCGCCACTCCGCCAGCGTCAGATAAACGACACCGCCACTGACTATAAACAGCAACGCAAAGGTAACAAGACCTAAAACACTAACGACAGAAGTTTCCACGATGCTTTTAGAAGCCGTTACGACCCCAAACTACCATTGCAATCGACCACGTAAACAGAACCAGAACCGTCACCCAACCCAACGACAAAATATCCATAGCTATATAGTAAAAACCATTACGAAATGTCTCCAAGCCATATGATAATTCAATCTGAGACTTCTATGGCACTTAATTGGGAATTGAGAATTGGGAATTGGGGATTGGGAAAAAGTCGTACCTAGTCCCTAGTACCCAGCCCCCAGTTCCTAGTCCCTAGTACCCAGCCCCCAGTTCCTAGTCCCCAATCCCCATTATGTTTGATCCAAAAGAGCGAATTGAGTCTATCAAAGCAGGAACCCTGGCGGCAGTGTCCGTTTGCCTAACTTATAGTATTGTCACCCTGGGCAATAATTTACTGTCACAGATACAGATCGCGACTGGTTTTAATTTACTGGTGAAGGTAGCGATCGCTCTTTCGAGCGGTTTTCTCTTTGGTGTCACCTACCGCTATATTATTCGGGAAGACCGCAACTCCCATCTCAAAACTGGCGCTGTGTTTGCCTTTGGGTTGGTGCGGGGATTAGGGCAAATAGAGGTTGGGCTTAATTTCCCCGATACCTTCTGGTTGTATGCTCTACTGGGAGTTGAGAGTATCTTGCTGTTTGCGATCGCTCGTTTCACCCTCGACTTAGCAATTTATCGCAGCTGGCTAAAACCCTTCAAGTCAAGCTAAACTCCTCAAATTCAGCTTGCCCATACATCATATTTCTGTCAAGAGCTGACAAAACTTTATTATTAGCAGCATCAGACTCAAGACATCGACAAACCAATTGCGCCACATCAGCCCGATGAATTGTTCCCGCAACTCGCGGATCTTCCGTTAAAACTCCGTTACCAGTTGCCGGTTCAGACTTCAGCCCACCAGGGCGAATAATTGTGTAAATAAGTCCGCTTTCAATCAAATATTGCTCAGCTTTCTCTTTTTCTATTAAAACTGGTTTTAGAGTTTCCAAAGCTTGCGGCGGCAAAGCAACAACACTATTGCCACTGCCAATAGAAGAAACTAAGATAAACTTTTTCACCCCTGCTTTCACCGCCGCATCTATGAGATTTTTGTTGCCCAAATAATCAGCCCTTTCGCCGTCTTTAGGTAAACCGCCAATGGTACTAATTACAGCATGAATTGGTTCTCCCAGCATTGCCTGCTCCACAGAGGCAACATTTAGGCCATCTCCCATTACTACTTTAATTCCCATCCCTTCCAAATCAGCGCGAGACTGATCAGAGCGCAACATTGCCTTTACCTTTTGATTTTCCCCTGTTAAGTAATTGGCAATTTCTCTACCTACACCCCGACTTGCCCCACCTATAAAAATGTATGATTCAGCCGTCATCTGCAAATTCCCACTAACAACTCAAAACTTTTCTTCTTGCCACCATCACCAGCCAAGATTGAGCCTCGCAGGGCAACCCAGGCGGACGATAGTAGTGATGCAAAATTTCAAAATTAGCTTTTTCTAGACAAGCAGTTAAAGTTTCATATTCCCAACCAACAACATAACGAGAACCAGTTGGACGAACGCTATAACCCTCATCATCGCCGCGACAAATAGAAATAACAATTGCGCCGCCGGGAACAAGTGTTTGATGCAAATCTTTCAAGACCCTAACCATTTCCCCACGGGGAACGTGAAGCAAAGAAGCATTCGCAAAAATGCCATCAAAAGTTTCTGGAGGCAACTCAAGCCGGAGAAACGACTGTTGCCAAACCTCACAATCCGCCGCCTGTTGCGCCATCTCCACAAACGCTGGTGTGGCATCCAAACCAATCACCGTATGCCCCTGACGCTTAAAAGCAACCAAGTCACGCCCAGGGCCACAGCCTAAGTCGAGTATTTTACCAGGTATCTTAGGCATAGCCGCTACCAGAGCATCGCGATTTTGAGAGACATCGTGATCCCAAGTTCCATCCCGGAAAGATTCCGCCGTCGCCTGGTACTCCGCAATTGTCAGATGCTCGTGTTGTTCCACACTCCCTCCCTTTCCTCAAACCTACTAAAATCTTAGTATTGCCAGCTCCTCTGTGTTCCGCAGCGCCTCTGCGGTTGGAACTTCTTATCACACAGCTGTTTCTCGGAGAAATATTGGCTTATAACGCTGATTTTGACAAAAATTCCCATCCAGTGCCTTGATATCCAAACTGGAAGATTTCTGGATGGATAATTTCGGCTAATATCTCCAGAGAGTCTACTAATCTAGGGCCGGGGCGGTTGAAGTAGGCATTACCATCGGTAAGATAGATTCTGCCAGTTTTTACAGCTTGCAAGCTTTGCCATTCGGGACGCTGAATTACCTCAATTGCTTCAGAACGGGTGCGGCTTAAGTCGAAACCACAGGGCATGAAGATAATTATGGCAGGGTTTGCGATCGCCATCTCTTCCCACTTCAACCACGGAGAATGCTCTCCTGCAACACCAAACAGCGGTTCTCCTCCCGCCATTTTGACTAATTCTGGAATCCAATTTCCCGCCGCCATCAACGGATCGATCCACTCAATACAAGCAACAGTGGGACGAGTTGTTAAGGATAGCGATCGCGTCTTTTCCACACAATCATCAATCCGAGATTGTAACCCAGTCAGAACTGGTTGCGATTCCACCCCCAAAGCCGCAGCAACTCTGGCAATATCATCCCAGACATCGCTCAAGAAATTGGGCTGTAAGGAAATAATTTGCGCCTGACTATGGGTAAGACTGGCAACAGCTTTCTCAACTTCTGCCAGACTAACAGCACACACTTCACATTGAGCTTGAGTAACAATGTGCGTAGGTTGCAACTCTTCTAGAATGTCGGTTTCAACTTTATAGACACTCAGAGCCGATTGCAACAAATCCGTAACGCGGTCGTGAATTTCTGGACTGCTGCCTTCCGGATTAAATTTAGGCTGAGTACAGACTGGTAGATTTTGGATTTCTCTTGGATAGTCGCATTCATGCGATCGCCCAACAATGGCATCAGTCAGCCCCAATATCGCTAAAATCTCCGTTGCACTGGGGATAAGAGAGACAATTTTAAACTCTTTTTGTTTCATTACTTTCTAACCAATTAATAAATTGTCAGTGATTACGATCACTTCTTATTATTGGAAAAATAACTAACTATGTAGACATAATTAAAATAAACCTTTGAGCTAGAAACCCAACATTGGCTGGGATTCGATGGGTAAGGCTTGTGTTGCTCTATCCATAATAATTATATCCATCTATTTATAACAATCATCAATCCTCCCTAAAATTGTCTACTTCTCTTTCTTCGCGTTCTCCAGGCTTGATTAATTTTTCCCATTACAGCAAGCATTTCTATAACAACTAAAAACTAACAACATACACTATCTAAAGTTAAAAAAAAATTATGCAGCTAACTAACTCCCGTCTGAGCAAATACCTGCAATCAATCTCGCAAGCTGCCAGTATTATTGTATTTGGAATTGGCTGTTTTGTCATAATCGGCTGGATTTTGGACATTACCATTCTCAAGAGTGTTTTTGCGGGATTTGTGACAATGAAAGCCAACACAGCACTTTTGTTTATCCTGGCAGGTGCTTCCCTGTATAAAGAAGGCAAGAGGCGAAAGGTAAAAATGAATAACCTGGAAATTGGGGGATTTTCAAAAGTTAATAGTCAAGAGCCAAGAGTCCCGATTTATCATTTAATTTTACCTTTTGTCGTTGCTTTAATTGGTTTATTAACGTTGATACAATATGGGTTTAACGTAGACTTTGGTATCGATCAATTACTGATAAAAGAGTCAGCTAATGCCATTCACAGCTTTGCTCCAGGTAGGATGGCATTCAATACGGCTCTAAATTGTTTCATTCTTGGCGTTGCCCAAATATTACTATTAAGAAAACGTCCCAATTATCATTTTGCTCAGGTATTGAGCATTGCGGCTTTTTTAGTCGCATGGCTGGCTTTTTTGGGGTATTTATATGGCATTTCCTCATTTTACGGAATTAGTGTCTATACCAAAATAGCGCTGCACAGTGCGATCGCGTTCATGCTGTTGAGTATGGGGATTTTATTTGCTTGTCCGGACAAAGGATTGATGGCAGTTATCACCAGCAATAACGCTGGCGGCATGATGGCGAGGCGTTTATCTTTAGCTGTAATTCTGATTCCGCCAATCTTATCGTGGTTTATCCTCATCGGTTATCGTCACGATAAGGTTAATGCCGAAGAAGGATTTACAGTAATTGGAGTGATGAATCTGGTAATTTTTAGTATTTTGATTTGGGGAAATGCCAAATCATTAAATACTATAGACGAGCAGCGGCAAAAAGCAGAAGAGGAGCTTCGCCAACTCAATGCAGAATTGGAGGAGCGAATCGAGCGTAACATGACAGAATTGAAACGCTCCAACGAACAATTAGCAAGTGAAATCGTCGAACGTCAACAAGCTTTAGTGGCGCTACAGGAGAGTGAAGAACGCTTCCGTCAGATTACTAATAATATCAGAGAAGTATTCTGGATGAGTGACCCGGATAAGAACAAGATAATCTATATTAATCCTGCATACGAAGAAGTTTGGGGACGCACGCGAGAGAGCCTTTACGAGCAACCTAAATCTTTTGTAGATGCTATCCATGAGGAAGATCGCGATCGCATCCTCGCTGATTTCGCCAAACAAGGTTCAGGCGAGTATGATGAACAATACCGGATTATTCAGCCAAACGGTCAACAACGCTGGATACGCGATCGCGCCTTCCCAGTTCACAACGCCCAAGGGGAAGTTTATCGTATTGTCGGCATTGCCGAAGATATTAGCGATCGCAAACAAGCAGAGTCAGCGTTGCGAAAAGCCACCGAAGAATTAGAAATTCGCGTTCACCAAAGAACTGCCGAACTAGCATTAGCCAATGCAGATTTGCAAGAGCAAATACAAGAACGTAAAGCGGCGGAAGCTGCTTTGCAAAGGACAACCAGCCTGCAACGGGCAATTTTAGATGGTGCCAATTACACAATTATTTCTACTTCACTAGATGGCACAATTCTTACCTTTAATCGAGCGGCTGAAGCCTTATTAGGATATGCTGCCGAAGAAGTAGTGGGGAAAACAACCCCCGCCATATTTCATGATACAGAGGAATTAAAGCAGCGATCGCTCTTGCTTGGGGAACAAGCGGAGCAGTTCCCATTATTCGAGGTTCTTATTGCCAAAGCTCGTCTCGGAGAACCAGATGAGCAGGAATGGACTTATATCTGTAAGGATGGCCGCAGTTCTAGAATGCTGCTGTCGGTGACAGCTTTACACGACGCAGAGGGGAACATCACCGGGGTTCTGGGAATTGGCAGCGACATCACTGAGAGTAAAAAGGCTCAGGAGGAACTGAGAGAAAGCCAACAGCGCCTACAGGCAATTCTAGATAACTCTCCAGCGATCATTTATTTAACTGATACTCAAAACAAATACCAGTTGATAAATCGCAGGTATGAAGAATTGTTTCAGATGACTAAAGAGCAGATCATAGGTAAAAGCCTGTACGATATTTGGCCGTTAGAGATAGCGGATCAATTTGCCAAAAATAACTTGGATGTACTTCAAGCCACAACTTCTTTAGAAATTGAAGAAAGTGTCCCTCATGGCGGCGAAATACACACTTATCTTTCTATCAAATTTCCCCTTTATGACTCTAGTGGTGTCCCTTATGCCGTTTGTGGCATTTCCACCGACATCACCCAGCGTAAACAAGCCCAGGAAGCTTTACAAAAACTGAATGGAGAGCTTGAGAGCAGAGTAAAAGAGCGTACATCTGAGCTGACGCTGGCTAACGAATACTTAAAAATTGAAATCCTAGAGCGCCAGATAGTCGAGGAGCGATTACAACATCTACTCACTTCTAGCCCAGCTGTAATCTATAGCTGCAAGGCTTCAAATGATTACGGTGCCACCTTCATTAGCGATAACGTTGTCTCTCAACTTGGCTATGAAGCGCGGGAATTCATCGAGGATTCCAGCTTCTGGATAAACCATATTCACCCGGAGGATAGACCGGATATCCTTGCTGGGCTGTCAAATCTATTTGAGCAAGGACATCATAATCATGAATACCGCTTCCTACATCCGGATGGCAGCTATCACTGGATGCACGACGAATTAAAACTGGTGCAGGATGAAGCTGGCAACCCGATAGAAATTGTCGGTTCTTGGTGGGACATTACCGAACGCAAGCTCTCAGAACAAGAACGCGCCGAACTTTTGCTGCGGGAACAGGCTGCTCGTGAGTTAGCTCAGGCAAATGAGCAACGCTATCGTTCTCTGGCCGAAGCGATGCCACAGATCGTGTTTTCTGCACAGCCAGATGGTAGTTGCGATTACTTCAATCAGCGCTGGGTTGATTATACTGGTTTAACACTACAAGAAAGTCTGGGCTACAAATGGGTATCTGCGGTGCATCCGGACGATCGACAGCAAATTCGCCGCGACTGGTATCACGCTGTTGGCAGGGGCATAAGTTACGAAGGCGAACATCGCCTGAAGCGATCGCTTGATGGACAATATCGCTGGCACCTGAATCGGATAGTGCCTGTACGTGAGAATGATGGGCAAATTGTCAAGTGGCTCGGAACTTCTACAGATATTCACGATCGCAAGCAGATGGAGTCAGCGCTGCGAGAAAGTGAGGGGCGGTTTAGGCGCGTTGTTGATTCCAACATGATTGGCATCAACTTCTGGGATGTTTTCGGGAACGTTACCGAAGCCAACGATGCTTTTTTAGGGATGATCGGCTACACGCGGGAGGATTTGCTTTCCGGGAAAGTGCTTTGGAAAGACATGACACCTGTGGAATACAAAGAGCTGGATGAGCAAAAACTCCTAGAGGTAGCAGCTACGGGAATTTGTACACCTTTCGAGAAGGAATTCATTCGCGCTGATGGCAGGCGCGTCCCGGTTCTGATTGGTGGCGCTCTTCTCGAAGAAAATGAATATCAAGGTGTGTGCTATATCATCGATATTACCGAGCGTAAGCAGATGGAGGAGACACTTTCTAAACAGGCACAAGAACTAGCCCGCTCCAATGCTGAACTGGAAGAATTTGCTTATGTCGCTTCCCACGACTTGCAGGAGCCGTTGCGAATGGTTGCCAGCTATACCCAGCTTTTGTCTCGGCGTTACAAAGGGAAACTAGATGAAGATGCCGACGAATTTATTACATTCGCGGTAGATGGTGCCAACCGGATGCAAAGGTTGATTAAAGATTTGCTGGAGTATTCGCGAGTGGGGACGCGAGGCAACGAGTTTGATCCCGTCGAGTGCGAGGATGTGTTACACGAAGCGATCGCTAATCTGGAATTCGCTATTGATGAAAGTAACGCCATCATCACTTACGATCCGTTACCCACGGTTAGGGGAGATAGTACGCAACTCGGTCAACTGTTACAGAATCTGATCGGCAATGCTATCAAATTTCGCCAAGATACTCACCCTCGGATTCACATTGGTGTCCAACCAACAGAGAATGAATGGATCTTCTCAGTTCGCGATAACGGCATTGGTCTAAATCCCCAAGAGTGCGATCGCATCTTTGTCATTTTTCAACGCTTACACGCTCGCGAAGCTTATCCCGGAACAGGGATTGGTTTAGCTATCTGCAAAAAAATCGTTGAACGGCACGGCGGACAAATCTGGGTAGAGTCTCAAGTGGGACAGGGAAGTGTATTTTACTTTACAATTCCCCGAACAGGAGTGCATTAAAGGTGAATTCGGGTGATATACCAGTGGAAATTCTACTAGTTGAAGATAACGAGGGTGATATTCGTCTCACCAAAGAAGCGTTTAGAGAAAGTATGGTTTGGAATCACATGAATGTCGTCAGGGATGGTGCTGAGGCGCTAGCTTTCCTACGAAGAGAAGGCAAGTATACAGATGCCATTCGTCCCGGTATTATCTTGCTTGACCTCAACTTACCCAAGCGAAGCGGTATTGAAGTGCTAGAAGAAATCAAGCGGGACGACGAACTAAAACATATTCCTGTGGTAGTTCTCACTTCCTCCCAAGCCGAGCAAGATATTCTCAACAGCTACAATTTCCATGCTAACTGTTTCATCAGCAAGCCTCTTGACCTTGAACAGTTCCTGCAAGTGGTACAGTCAATAAAAGACTTCTGGCTGACCATAGTCAAATTGCCACCAGCTAGCTAGTAGCTAATTTCTTGGGTGAGGTTTCTCAAAAGCCACGCACCGAGGGCGTTATTAACACAGCAAACGGGGTGGCTCCCATTCCCTACAACTAGAGATTTTCCCGGCATGGGAAACAGAAAAATTATTTTACTTATTAGAAAAACTTTTATAAATCAACCTGAAATTCATCTAAAACAGATTTCCGACGCAGAGCCTCGCTTATCAGCGTTTCCGCGCTCAGTCTAGGAACGCGCAAAAAAGTTTTTGGGTTAGAGTTTGTTTATGAGTGTATAATGAAAGTTTTGCAAAGTTAAAGCAGAATAGCCAAGAGGAAGGTATATGTCCCGATATAGAGGCCCACGCCTCAGAGTTGTGCGTCGTTTGGGTGAACTGCCTGGTTTAAGCCGCAAGTCGCCGCGCCGCGCATATCCGCCCGGTCAGCACGGGCAAGCCCGCAAAAAGCGTTCAGAGTATGCTATCCGACTTGAGGAAAAGCAAAAACTCCGCTTTAACTATGGGTTAAGTGAAAAGCAGCTGCTGCGTTACGTGCGTAAAGCACGTCGCGCCACGGGTTCAACGGGTCAAGCATTGCTGCAATTGTTGGAGATGCGTCTGGATAACACCGTCTTCCGCTTGGGGATGGCTCCCACGATCCCTGCGGCGCGTCAGTTAGTGAATCACGGCCATGTGACGGTTAATGGTCGCGTAGTCAATATTCCTAGCTATCAGTGTCGCGCTGGAGAGGCGATTGGTGTCCGCGACAATGACGCATCGCGTCGTTTAGTACAAGCAAACCTGGAATATCCAGGTCTGGCAAATATGCCAAGCCATTTGGAGTTCGACAAAACCAAGCTGGCTGGTAAAGTGAATGGCGTTATTGAGCGCGAATGGATCGCGCTGCAAATTAACGAACTGCTGGTGGTTGAATACTACTCGCGGCAAGCGTAAGCAAGGGACTGGGGACTGGATAAAATTCTTCCCAATCCCCAATTCCCAATCCCCCATTACCCACCAATCTGCGACATGGTGCGGCTATACGCACCAGTCGTTCCTGAATCTCGCTGCTTGAAGTTAATTTCTGGTTTCAGAAAGAGCAACTGCCGCACTTTCTCGCGTAGTTCAGCGGTTTCAATGCCAGTGCGAAGGGCAGTTTTCAGGTCAATTTGACCAGTTTCATTGAGCAGACAGGGGCGCAACCAGCCGTCTGCTGAGAGACGCATCCGGTTACAGCGATCGCAAAAACACTCTGACATCTGACTGATAAATCCCAGCGTACCTTTGGCTCCGGGAATCTGGAAAACATCCGCAGGCCCATTACCACGGACGGAAGATTCTGTCAAGCCAAAAACGTCGCGAATGCGTTGCCGCAAATCGGCAGAGGACACCCAACCCTTTCCCGCAAAAAGCTGGTCGTTGCCGATGGGCATGAATTCAATAAACCGGACGTGCCATTGTCGCTCAAGTGTCAGGGCGGCTAAATCTAGAACTTCGTGGTCGTTGACACCAGGAATTACTACTACATTTAGTTTCAGGGGATCAAAACCGACGCGATGAGCCGCTTGGATTCCATCCCAGACTTCCTGCCAGCGGGAACGGCCGCGATTACCACTAATTTGGGCAAATGTATCTGGATCGAGAGAGTCGAGACTGATATTGAGCCGTCGCAAACCAGCATTGTAGAGGTCTTGCGCTATCGGGGAAAGTAAAAAGGCGTTAGTAGTCATCGAGAGGTCTTGGGTTTCTCTTAGGGATGCGATCGCGCTTACCAATTCCACCACACGCGGACGCAGCAACGGTTCGCCACCAGTCAGGCGAAACCGACTAAATCCCACAGGGATAAACACCTCTTTAAGCAGGGTAAGCAGTTCCTGATTAGTTAACAGCTCCTGCTGCAAAATATAGTCAAGTTCAGCCCCCTCCGGCATACAGTATTGACACCGAAAATTGCAGCGGTCAATTAAGCTGATACGGAGATAATCTACTTGGTTCATAAGATTTGCTGACCCTTACCCAGTTTTGTTGTTATCACCACTACTGGGAACACTGGGGTATATTCACCATACTAAAGACTGCTCCAGAGGAAAGCTTACCTGATACAGTCGTTGACAACCTTGGGGGCTTAAATCATGTTTAATAGAGTCACTTCCCAGACCAGCCGCGGCTGAGCATAGCCCCGGAGATATTCGCGGGCTTTTTCTAAATGCTGTAAGGGCAATTTAGAAATTTTTCTGTCTAAGAATTGCTGCCAGTAACTGTGCTGTAAATAATCAACCAACCACAGTTGGGCTTCTGTATCTAGAGTTTTATCAATTTTTTTGGCGAGTTGGAGAGCATTGCGATGAGATTTGGGCAACTGGGTAATGTCTTGGAGTAAGTCTGGGGGAATGGTGGCGAGTTGCGTGAAGGATGCGATCGCATTCCCCGGACTGCCTTGCGCGATCGCTAACACTGGCGGATGCTTCAAAATCTCTTCGTGACCCGTTTGCAGCAGCACTTGCTTCATCGCCGCCTTATCTAAACCGTAAAAAGGAATCCGCTGACAACGCGATACCAGCGTCGGTAACAACGAGGACTCTGATGGTGCCATCAAAATCAGCGTTGCCTGTCCCGGTTCTTCCAGCGTTTTGAGTAAGCCATTCGCCGCCGCCTCTGCCATTGTTTCTGCGGCCTCCAGCACTATCACATTCCTTGGTGCCTCTAGAGGATAACGTCCCAAAAACTGACCGATTTCCCGGATTTGCTCCAGCCGTATTTGTGGCGGGGCCTTGCGTTTCACACCTTTTTCAGCTGCTTGGGCGGCAGATAATCTTTCCCCCTGGTGGAGATAAGTTGGCTGCACCCAGAGCAAGTCTGGATGGTTTCCAGCAGCCAAGCGTTTTTGTAACGCGAAACCATGTTTTAAGTTTGCTTCGTCAGCAGGGGTAGTGGAATTTAGTTTTGCCAGATGGGTGCAGAATAGAAGCTCCACAAAGCACCGGGCCGCTATACTTCTGCCAACACCTTCTGGCCCAGTAAACAGGTAGGCAGGTGCAACCCGGTTTTGGGCAACTGCCTGGGTTAGTAACTCAACGGCTTGATTTTGTCCTACAAGTGGTGCAAAAAAGTTCATTAAACTGGTCGAGAAAGGCAGCAAAAGGAGTAAACAGAGAATCTGTCTCTATTTTCTCGTTCCCAAGATCAGTCTGGGGAAAAGGAATTGTCTGGATACCATTGGGCAAATTTTTGAGTCAAAATCATCTGAATTTGCTCTTGTACTTCTGCCTCACTGCGACTGGCATCCACCCGCACAATCCGATGCGAATGCGCTGCTGCCAATGCGGTGAAGCCTTGCTGTACCCGTCGATGAAACGCTAAATCTGCTTGCTCCATCCTGTCAGCAGTTCCACGAGCCTTGGCTCGTGCTAAACCAACTTCGACATCAACATCCAGCCACAGGGTGAGGTCACTTGTCCTACCGTCGGTCGCTACCTGGCAGATATTCTCGATTAATTCTAGGCTAAGACCGCGACCATAACCTTGATAGGCAATTGTGGAATCTGTGAAGCGATCGCACAAAATAATTCCCCCCGCCAAGAGAGTCGGATTAATAACTTCCTCAACGTGTTGAGCGCGATCTGCCGCAAAAATCAATAGTTCAGCCCTGTCTTGGATTGGGTGCTGGTGTCCTTGCAGCAACAACTGGCGCAAACGACTGCCTAATGTTGTCCCTCCCGGTTCCCTGGTTACTACAACGTTGGATGGCTTTTGATTCATCCTTTCCAGAAGCCAATGGCGCGATCGCTGTATCTGGGTAGTTTTACCGCTACCTTCGACTCCCTCAAACACAATCAGCTTGCCCTGCATTACCCAATTCTCATCATCACAGCACTTTTTTCCTTTTAAATTCAGCCCGCAGTCCTATTCAGGTTCTTTCCGGAGAGATGACTGGTATGCTAGAAGCTGATAAAAGCTTTATTAATGGCTCTAGCCTTAGAAGAAAGCATACTTATTATGACCCTAAACTAAGGTTCGGTATGATG
This sequence comes from Trichocoleus sp. FACHB-6, assembly GCF_014695815.1. Taxonomy (NCBI): domain Bacteria; kingdom Bacillati; phylum Cyanobacteriota; class Cyanophyceae; order Leptolyngbyales; family Trichocoleusaceae; genus Trichocoleus; species Trichocoleus sp. FACHB-6. Next base: position 81,574 of record NZ_JACJOY010000012.1, on the reverse strand, counting down.
AGAGGGTCTAGGGATATGACTCGGGGGTTTATTTTATGGCTCGCTATACCTGTTCATTTATCATCGCAGTTCCCCTTGAGCGTCTCCAACAGGTGCTCATAGAAGTTTTGGAGTCCTGCAATTTCGATATTATCTACAACACTGGAGACTACCTGATGGCGAGGGAAATACCAGGACACGTCTCCTTTGCCAAGCTGGTGACGGTCGAGGTGCTGATTGATAAATCTACCGCCACAGAACAAGAAGTGCGGATGAACTTTGTGATTAAAAACGAAGAATTGCCCCTCCAGGTTGACAACCACTGTCATCAAATGTTCCACCAGGTGCAGCAGGCGATCGCCCAAAATCGCCATTGGCAACTGGTTGAAAGCGTTGCCGGATAGGCGATCGCTCACTTTTGGGAGCCGGAAGTTGAGCTTTCGATGTGAAGAGCTTAAGTTTCGTCTTCGCCTACCATGTTGGGGCTAATCAGAGTGATGTCCCACTCATCGGGAGGCCCCGTCGGGATTGATTCTTTCTTCAAGTGGAAATATCTCGCCCGTACTTGCGGCCCAAAAACAATCTCGTCCTCGTCTTCAAGATCGTGGGATTGAAGTTTACGCCCATTAATCAACAGTCCGTTGGCACTAGGCTTGCCTTTGTCGCCATCGACAATCCTGTAGTAATAGGAGCCATCCCCACGCATTTTTTGCACTAAAGTTGCGTGCCTACGGGATACAAACTGTGAGTATAGCCGAATATCGCATTTTTGGTCTCTGCCAACGCAATATTCAGGCTTTTCTAAGGTAAACTCCTTGCGTCCCTGATCATCCTCAATAATCAATAAATGGTTCAGATGCAGTTTTGAAGGCATTGAAAAAATAGTTTAGAGAGAGCGGTTGGGAAAAAACAGTTACTTCAACTAACAATGGCACCATCTTCAACTGGCGGGGTAAGCGCCTGTGCCTGCACCCGGATTGACAACCAGCAACCAGATATTATCTTGAGGAAAACAAGAGTAGCTATGGCTGATGTTGTCCGGACTCCAGCGTAACACCCTCTACACCTTTGAAGCCAGTATTGTCAAGTTGCAGCAGGCATGATAGTGCTTTTGGGTTACAATGTTCCCCCTATCATATTGTAGTTATTAGAGATCCCGTAATGACTACAACCGATAACCTACAAACTCCGGACAAACTTCAATCCTGATTTTTCAGGCTTTGACGGAGTAACAGCGAATTGGTGACGACGCTTACAGAGCTAAATGCCATCAATGCTCCCGCGGCAGATGGGCCTAAAACAATGCCGAAACTTGGTAGTAAGATGCCAGCAGCAACGGGCAATGAGAGTGCATTGTAGGCAAAAGCCCAGAAGAGATTTTGGCGGATTTTGTTGAAGGTGGCACGGGAGAGTTGGATTGACTGCACCACGTCAGATAAGCGATCGCGTATTAAAACAATTTGGGCCGTTTCAATAGCAACATCTGTCCCCCCTTGGAGAGAAATTCCAACATCGGCTTGTGCTAACGCCGGAGCATCATTGATGCCATCCCCAACCATTGCCACTCGTTGCCCTAGAGTTTGCAACTGCTGCACGGCGGTGGCTTTAGCCTCTGGGCGGACATTTGCCAAAACGTCATCAGGGTGCAGTTCTAGTTGAGATGCGATCGCGACAGCAGCTTCCATCCTATCCCCAGTCAGCAGCATCACCCGCAATCCCATTGAACGCAATCGCTCCACCGTAGCTTTCGCATCCGGTCTAAGGGTATCGGTTACAGCAATCAACCCAGCTAAATTACCGTCCACTGCCACATAAACCACCGTTTTCCCAGCAGCAAACAGCGATAAAGTGCGATCCGTCGCTGTATCGCTAATCCCAATCCCTTGCTTAGTTAACCACTCAGCGTTACCCAGGAAAACCCGCGAATTATCTACTAAAGCCGATACCCCCAGCCCCGGTTCTGTATAAAACTCCACAGCCGGAGCGATCGCTAATTCTTGCCGATGTGCTTCCTCTAAAATTGCCTTTGCTAGAGGGTGCGTCGTGCCACTTTCTGCCGCCGCCGCTAGGAGGAGGAGAGTTTCCGGGGTGAAATTTCCTATGGGCAAGCAATCTGTCACCGTAGGATGACCAGTCGTTAGCGTTCCCGTCTTATCAAATACCACTGTATTCAGATGGTGTACCCGTTCCAGCACGTCCCCACCTTTGATCAACAGCCCGCGTTCTGCCCCAAGACCAGTCCCTACTAGAATTGCGGTGGGTGTCGCCAAGCCCAAAGCGCAGGGACAGGCGATGACCGAGACAGAAATCGCCAGCTTCAAACTTAATAACATTGGTGAGTGGTTGCTGAGAGCGTGGTTCATTGCGGCATGGCTATCAATGCCAACAACCCGCAATATGGAGACATCAGGCCAAAGTTGAGAGCCGACAAAGTACCAGAATAGGAACGTTAAAGCCGCAGCTGCTAGAACCCCATAGGTGAAGTAACCCGCCACCGTATCCGCCAACTGTTGTACTGGTGCTTTACGGGTCTGGGCTGCTTCCACCAATGCCACGATTTGAGCTAAAGTCGTGTCCTTGCCAGTACGAGTTGCCTTAATAGCGATCGCTCCCGACTGATTGAGCGTCCCCGCAGCCACCGCGTCCCCTGGCTGCTTCATTACTGGTACAGGCTCCCCCGTCAGCATCGACTCATTCACGGTCGTCTGCCCAGCCACCACTTCCCCATCGACTGGGATCTGCTCACCTGGTAACACCCGCAACCACTCGCCCACACGGACTTGATCTACAGGGATTTCCACTTCTGATTGGGGATTGGGGATTGGGGATTGGGGATTGGGGATTGGGGATTGGGGATTGGGGATTGGGGACTTGGCAAAATTCTCCTCTGCGCCTCTGCCTTTCTCACCTGCGCCTCTTCCCAAATTAGTTGGATTGGCAATCAAACGAGCTACTTTTGGCTGTAATGCTAACAATGCCTCAAACGCCGCCGCCGCACGACCTCTTGCCCGTTGCTCCAAAGTGCGCCCCAGTAAGATAAATCCCAATAGCATTACAGGCTCATCAAAGAAACACTCCCAACCCAGCTGGGGGAAGAACAGCGCCACACAACTTGCTGTGTATGCCGTCAGGGTTCCCAATCCCACCAGCGTGTTCATATTGGGAGCATTTCGCCGCAAACCTCGCCAGCCATCTAGTAATATTTCGCGCCCTGGTAACAGCAACGCCGCTGTTGCTAATCCCCAGTGAAACCAGATATTCGTCAGCAGTGACAACTGCGGCAAAAGTAAAGAGTGTTGCCCAAGATGACCAATTCCGGAGAAGAGAATCAGCACACCCGCAACTACCAAGTGCCAGATTTGCTTACGATTTTCCTCGGCGTGTCGCTGGGCTGGACTCAAAGCCTCTTTTCCATCGCCTGTAGTAGCTACGCGAGACTGGGTGGGAAATCCAGCGTCACTCACCTGCTTCGCCAAAGCTGTTGGATCTACTGCGCCAGATTCGCATTCTACGACAGCCACTTCTGTCACCAGATTGACGCAGGCGGAAATGACACCTGGATGTTCTTTTAGCTGCTTTTCTACAACCTTCACACAGCCTGCACATCTCATTCCCCCCACGTCGAGGGTAATAGTGTCTACCGACGATTCGGGGGTAGCAACTACAGATTTGGTCGAAACTTGCATAGATTTGGGACTTACCGCGACACCAAGAGTGCCAGATTAATCTAGCGCCTCTATTTTGAGGTTAGGCGAAAGTCCGCGTCTTGGTGCAAAAATTGTGAATTTTTTTTAAGTTAATTGCCTCTGGTTGGGTCAACGATTCGCCCAGCGCAGATAAAGCACGAAGCATCACGTAGAGCCACTGCCTAAGATGAAGAGACTCACGAGGGTGGCGCTATTCCAGAGAGAGTGGAGGAGCATGGGGGCGAGGAGGTTGCGCGATCGCGTGTAAACTATACCCAAAACAAACCCCAAAGTCGCCAAAGGCAGGATTTCCGAGAGGTGGAGGTGAACAACAGCAAATAGTAAGCTAGAGACAGCGATCGCGCCCCACACTGGCAAGTAACGAGTCAAAGACGGCAACAGAAACCCGCGAAACAAAAATTCCTCAAATAGCGGTGCCGCCACAGCCGCCGTCAAGAAAAATATTGTCAGTGCCACTCCATCCCGTCCCTCTAAGGCAATTGGGAGAATCGGATTACTCCCGCCTTGTCCCTGCCAGAGTTTTTGGTTAATCAGCGACACTATAATCACCAGGGGTAGCGCTACCAAGTAGCCTCCCAATCCCCATAAAATCCAGTTTCCCCGCCAATCGAACCGAAACCAGCCTTCAGGTAGGGGAAAAAATGGTTTTATGGAGAAATAAAGCACTAAAAGACACGGAATTGCCAAAAATAGGTAAGTAGCTAGAACAAACAAAGCTTGCGTCCGACTATCGAAGCTGGCTCGGTTTAGGGGCAGTAAGCTGAAAAAGATCGGTAGCAGAAATTGACCGATAAAGAAAAAGCCAACAACAAAAACTTGCCAGATAGTTTCCCCATTCCAGGGTGTTGTCCATTTAACATCGCCATTGTGAGCCAGAAGGGATTCTTTTCCCTTAATCAATCGTCCAACTAACAGAAAAATCAGCAATCCGATGCCGACAATTACCCCTAAAAGCGGCACCGTAGCGACCATCGCTAATTTAAAAACTGCTTGTTCGGCTATTTCCTGTTCTTGTACTTTGAGAGCCGAAAGCGCCTCTGTTCGATCCTGTAATTCGTACAGCTTGCTTAAAGCGCGATAACGGAACCAACCGTCTAAATGCTGTTCAATTTGCTCCTGGGCATTGGGCAACAGCCGCGAGGGATTGCTCCAAAGCCCGATCAAAACATTAGCCGTTTGAGAGCGCGATCGCTCACTCGTCTCTTTCCAGGTCGCGATCGCTGCATCCGTTTCTCCTGGCACCTGTAAGATTCCCACTCGCAAGTACAGCTCATCAATCACCTTTTTTAACTTGTCTATTGACAAAAGTAATTGCTGCTGATCCAATTTATTTGGAGCTGTATCAGCTTCAACTTGCAGCTTTTTGAGTTGCCCTTGGAGCTTTTGGAGAGTATTTTTATCCTCCGAAAGTGCATCCTGATACTGCTTTTGGGCAGCTTTTAAGGGTTCGTCACCCAGAATGGCGTTACGGGCGGTCGTCAAATTTGAGCCACCGGAATTTTCCGGCTGCCACTCGGTTGCGTGCAGCAACAGATTCGTTTGGTACAATTCCAGACGACTTTGAATCTGAGGCTGACTCCAGCTGCCTTGCAAGGACAGGGCAACTTGGACAATAGCCAAAATTGTCAGCAACCCCAAAATCAACCGCTTAATTGTCATGCGTTCTCCTATAAACATTTAGTATCGTGTCGCCTCTGGAGAATATCTTAGCGACGTGTCCCGAACAGGTTAAAATTCTCCTGAACCTTTTTTTGTTCACTGATTGAGGCAGCAGCCTTGCTCAACTCGTTCTCAGGCAGCAGCCCAAAAACGAGAAATCCTTGCATCCGATCCCCCCTACCCCCTTATCAAGGGGGTGTCTAAAATCTAAAATCTACAATCGATTCGCGGAGGATATTACCCTGAATACTCGTGTCATTCTCGTGCGTCATGGTCAGAGCAGCTATAACACTGAGCGTAGAATTCAGGGCCGCTGTGATGAATCAATTTTGACCGAAAAAGGTCGTGTCACTGCTGGTCAACTTGGTGCTGCTCTAGGTGGCATAAAATTTGATGCAATCTATACCAGTCCCTTACAAAGAGCAAAACAGACAGCAGAGGTAATCGTATCCTGTTTGGCGACACCTGCGCCCTTACAAGCGTCAGATAAGCTGATGGAAATCGATTTGCCTGCTTGGGAGAAAATGCTTTCTTCTGAGGTGAAGGAGAAATTTTCCGAAGATTATCGCTGCTGGCAGGAACGTCCCCACGAACTGCGAATGATGATACAGGAAGCGGAGGGCGTGAGGGAACATTTTCCAGTTTTATCTCTTTACGAGCAAGCGCGACAGTTTTGGCAGGAAATTCTCCCGCGCCATGCTGGGGGAACTATTTTATTGGTGGGGCATAACGGCATCAATCGAGCTTTGATTGCGAATGCGATCGCGATGTCACCTGAGCGTTACCATTCGATTCAGCAGTCGAACTGTGGCATCAGCGTACTAAATTTTGCTGATGGCTGGGACAAACCTGCTCAATTAGAGTCGATGAATTTGACTGCTCATGTGGGCGAAACTCTACCCAGTTTTCGTCCGGGACATAAGGGGTTACGTTTGTTGCTGGTACGCCACGGGGAAACTGAGTGGAATCGTCAGAAACGCTTTCAGGGACAAATTGATGTCCCGCTTAACGACAATGGGCGAGAACAAGCCGAAAAAGCGGCCCAATTTCTCAAAGATGTGCCAATCGACTTTGCTGTTAGTAGTCCACTGCTGCGTCCCAAGGAAACAGCGGAAATTATTCTCAAATATCATCCCCATGTCCAGATTGAACTACAGCCACCTTTGGCGGAAATCAGTCACGGACTGTGGGAAGGGAAATTTGAGGAAGAAATTGAGCTAACGTACCCAGGTATGTTAGAACAGTGGCGAGATTCGCCCCAGACCGTGCAGATGCCAGAGGGAGAAAATTTGCAGCAGGTATGGGAGCGCAGCGTAGCGGCTTGGCAAATGGCGATCGCATCTTATTCTGGAGATCAGCCTAAAACTGGTTTAGTAGTGGCTCACGATGCCACTAACAAAGTCTTGCTTTGTCACATTTTAGGTTTAAAGCCAGAAAATTTCTGGAGCATTAAGCAGGGTAATGGGGCAGTCACCGTAATTGATTATCCCCAAGGCCCAGATGGTATGCCAGTGCTGCAAGCGATGAACATCACAACTCACTTAGGGGGAGGTGTTCTGGATAAAACGGCTGCTGGCGCGTTGTAACTGCATCTTGCACAATTGTCAATAAGCCTCAAAACCAGCCTATAAATAAATTTTTTGGCTAATAGCGAAAGTCTATTAAAATAAACTGAAATCTTTATCTGGTAAGACTTTAGCCGTCTTAAGAGGAATGGGGCTTAATTGAGCCAGGAAATAAATTTCCCGCTTAAAGCTAAAGTAAGCTAAAGCTTACTGAATAAGTCTTTCAACTCTTTAAAACGGGTTACAAGCTTTGAGCCTGCCGATTTAGTTCAGGGCATAAGTCCATGCCATTCGTCTTAAGAAAACTTTCGCTATTAGCCAGAAAAATCTCTGGCGGGTTATTGCAACTGGTGCAAGATGTGCTTTGTAAACAACTGAGAAGTTCAGGATTGAGGGCTGAGAACAAACAGAATTAACAACGTCCTCAGTCCTTAGCCCTCGGTACTCATATATGAATAGTGAACTACTTCAACAAGTAAGGGTAATAGATCCTGTTTCTGGAACTGACCAGATTGCCGATGTTCTGATTGCGGATGGTTACATAAAAGCAGTCGAAACTCAAATTTCTGCAAATCCCGCAGAAACATCGGTTCGGGATTGTCGTGGATTGGTGCTGGGGCCAGGACTGGTAGATTTATACAGCCACTCCGGTGAACCTGGGTTTGAAGAACGGGAAACCTTAGTAACGCTTGTTTCCGCAGGAGCAGCTGGAGGCTTTACCCGGTTGACAATTTTGCCGGATACGTTACCAGCTATCGATAACGCAGCTGGTTTAGCTTATCTTCAACAATCCACAATCCACAATCCGAAATCCAAAATCCAATTTTGGGGTGCTTTAACTTTGGGTGTGCAAGGTCAGCAAATGACAGAGTTGGCAGAACTTGCAGCAGCTGGGGTGGTGGGTTTTGCTGATGGTAAGCCGATATCAAATTTGGCGCTGCTGCGAAGAACTTTGGAATATCTTCAGCCTCTAGGAAAACCAGTGGCTTTGTCGGCTTGCGATCGCCATCTTTCTACCAATGGGGTGATGCGAGAAGGTGCGGCTTCAATTCGTTTTGGTTTACCAGGAAATCCCGCGATCGCAGAAACATCTGCTCTGGCTGCTTTGTTGGAAGTGGTAGAATCCACTGGCACGAAAGTCCACATCATGCGCGTTTCTACCGGCCGCAGCGTTAAGCTAATTCAGGATGCTAAGGCGCGGGGTTTGCCAATAACGGCGAGTACGACTTGGATGCACTTGCTGCTGAATGCTGAGGATGTGGGGAGTTACGATCCTTCTTTACGTCTGGAACCGCCTCTGGGCAACCCATCTGACCAAGCAGCATTAATTGAGGGTGTGCGGAGTGGGGTACTTGATGCGATCGCTATTGACCACACTCCCTACACTTACGAAGAAAAAACCGTCGCCTTCGCCGAAGCACCAGCAGGCGCAATTGGTTTAGAGTTAGCTTTGCCGCTACTTTGGCACGCCCTGGTTGAGAGTGGCGACTGGAGTTCTTTGGAACTGTGGCGGGTTTTGAGTACCCGTCCCGCCCAGTGTTTACAACAAAAACCAGCTGCGATCGCAGCTGGTCAACTCGCTGAAATTATTTTATTTGACCCCCAACTAACTTGGACAGTCGAGAGACAAAACCTCAAATCCCTCTCACTCAACACTCCCTGGCTAGGTCAACAGTTACAGGGCCGCGTCGTCCAAAATTGGAGTCACGGCTAATCACAGCTAATATAAATGAACAATTAGCCCTCAGGCTTCTGGCAAAAGCCTTAAATAAATTTTAGGCTTAAACCTTAAACCCGTTTTAACGGGTTGAAACATTTACCCAGTCATTAGATGACTTTAGCTATTAGCCCAAACTTTAGTTCAGGGCTTTTCTTGCCATTAGCCATCAGCCCTTTCACTTATCTGAGGAATCAACTGGAGACTGATCCACTTCTCCGGCGCGATTCAAAGGCCAGAAACGTACTATCGCCCGACCAATTATCTTGTCGCGGGGGACAAAACCCCAGTAATGGCTATCGTAGCTGTTGTTGCGATTATCACCAAGTACCAAATAAGCGTTAGGTGGCACCGTCACTGGGCCATAGCGGTAATTAGGCTGTTCGTCGATATATTTTTCCCGCAAGGCTTGGTCGTTGACATAAACCCGCCCCCCTTTCACCTCTACCTTGTCTCCCGGTATACCAATCACCCGCTTAATGAAGGCATCGTGGAAATTTTGCTTTTCTAAGGCTTCGGTGGGATTAAATACTACAATGTCTCCCCGTTCTGGAGAGGTAAACTTGTAACTAACCTTGTCTATAATCAGACGGTCATTGATTTGTAGCGTTGGTAGCATCGATCCCGAAGGGATGTAGCGTGCTTCCGCTACAAAAGAGCGAATTCCAAAGGCTAAAATGGCGCTAAGCCCAATCGTTTTAATTCCCTCTATAAAGGGATTTTCAACTTGTTGTTGGGTTTTGCTGTCAGGTTCTTGATTCTGCACGTCAGTCATAAACGGTTAATCACTCAAAGCAAAGGGATATAACGGATTACCCATCTAATGATTTATATCAAGGAAAACAATGTTTCTACCTATATTTTGTCTAAATTTTGCCTAAATACATCCTGCCATCATTAAAAATATTTGGCTGGCGTGTTTACCGTAATTTCCTCGGCTCCAGTAAAAAAATGCCTTATTGCGGTAAAGTCTAAGCACAGCATACACTTTTCGCGCTCACTTGACGATTGCATAAACCACTGATTGCCATGCTCCTCTGCTTCTTCTCTGTTTATCCGCAACGCTAATATTCTTCTGCCCAATGGTGAGTTTTTCATTGGGGATGTCGAAACTCGTGGCGGGGAAATTGTCCAGGTTACGTCAGAAATCCCAAAAGATGACTCTGGTAAAGAAATAGACGGTTCGGGTCTGACTTTGTTGCCGGGAGTTATTGATCCGCAGGTACACTTCCGGGAACCAGGGTTGGAACACAAAGAAGACTTGTTTACTGCGAGTTGCGCTTGTGCCAAGGGAGGGGTAACGTCGTTTCTGGAGATGCCTAATACTCGCCCTCTGACAACTACGCAGGCGGCTTTGGATGACAAGCTGCTGCGGGCGAAAGAAAAGTGCTTAGTTAATTATGGCTTTTTTATTGGGGCAACGGCGGAAATTTTGCCGGATATTTATAGAGGCGCATCCGACTCCTGGAATTAAAATTTTTATGGGATCGATGCACGGTCAGTTGTTGGTAGATCAGGATACGGCGCTGGAGTCCATTTTTGCACAAGGCGATCGCTTAATTGCGGTTCACGCTGAAGATTAAGCCCGAATTAATCAACGTCGTCAGGAATTTGCCGGGATCAACGATCCGGCAATTCACTCCCAAATTCAGGATAATCAAGCTGCCTTAATGCTACTCAACTAGCGTTAAATCTTTCTAAAAAATACCAGCGACGGTTACATATTTTGCATATGTCCACAGCTGAGGAAGCCCAGTTAATACGTCAGGATAAACCGAGTTGGGTGACTGCGGAAGTAACGCCGCAACATTTGCTGCTAAACACTAGCACTTATGAAAAAAATAGTACGCTGGCGCAGATGAATCCGCCTTTGCGATCGCTTCATGACAACGAAGTTCTCTGGCAAGCTCTTCTTGATGGTGTAATTGATTTTATCGCTACCGATCATGCTCCCCACACTTTGGAAGAAAAAGCCCAAGTCTACCCCAATACTCCTTAGGGAATGCCAGGTGTTGAAACATCTCTACTGCTGATGTTAACTTCTGCTATGCAGGGACTTTGTAGTGTTGCCCAAGTTTCTAACTGGATGTCTGCGGCTGTAGCCCAAGCTTATAATATTCCAAAAAAGGCGCGATCGCTCCTGGTTATAATGCCGATTTAATCCTTGTTGATTTGAACAATTACCGCCCTGTTTTGCGCGAGGACTTACTTACTAAATGTGGTTGGAGTCCCTTTGAAGGCTGGAACCTCACTGGATGGTCTGTTGTGACTATTGTCGGCGGTCAGGTTGTTTACGACCAAGAAAAACTTAATACAGAAGTCCGCGGTCAAGCTTTATCTTTTGGCTAATTTCTAACTTTTAAATTAGTCAATTTTTTCGCACAAACTGCTTGACAAACTCTTGTAATTATAGTTAAATAATAATACAACAAGAGTTGACACGGTGGGCATCATGCCTACCGTGTAACTTTTTAAACGGCAAGATTTAAACGCTCTAGGGAGGCAAAGTTCTTTGCCTTTACCTTTGCTACCTAGAGCGTTTAAATCTTTAATGACCCAAAATTAAATGCACCTGCTGGGACAAGTTCAGCTTGGCGGCCATTATCAGCTGAATAAGTTAAGTAGATGCTCAAGAAGTTTAACGGTTTATACTGCAAACGTTCCGCCCATTCAATGGCGACAATTCCCAAAGGGACTTCAATGCCTTCCCAGTAAGTTTCCAAGTTTAACGCTGTCACTTCGGTAGGTTCTAAGCGGTATAAATCAAGGTGATACAAAGGAATGCGTCCTTCTCGATACTCGTTAATTAAGGTGAAGGTGGGACTAACAATTGGATCGATAATGCCCAATCCTTCACCAATGCCTTGAACAAGAGTAGTTTTGCCAGCACCCAAGTCTCCTTCTAGCAAAATCGTACTCCCAGCACTTAGCGATCGCCCAAGATTTACACCCAGCGATCGCGTCGCTGTTGCATCTAGTAGAGAAATTACTTGCAATTCCTAACTTCCAACTCCTAACTCTATCCCTTGAGCGCGACTATACCACCGCAGCAAAATCCTAGCTAGACGTTGAGGATCGTGCCTTACATAACCTGTTTCTTCATCCTCATCCATCACATTCGCCAGAACAATTCTTCGTCCCAACTCTCCTACAGCTTCTCTGTCTAAAAAAACCGGATGAGAACTTTCCTGAGCATATCGAATCAGAGTATGAGCAGAGGGAACTTTTTTATGTACCAGGACGGCGTTAAATAATTGTTGACCGCAAGCAGCGTCAATGGCGCGGATGTGGTCTGAGACAGTGTAGCTTTGGGTTTCCCCTGGCTGGGTCATAATGTTACAGACGTAGATGATCGGAACTTGTTTTTGGGCGATCGCTGCGGCAATTTCCGGTACTAACAAATTCGGGATCACGCTGGTATAAAGGCTACCAGGGCCAATGATAATATAATCAGCTTCATGAATTGCCTGTAAAGCTTTGGGTAAGGCTGGGGGATTGCTGGGAATGCAACCAATTTTCTTAATTTTACCCCCCGCTTCCGTGATGCTTGATTCTCCCTCAATCCGCCGCCCATCTTCTAATTCTGCCCAGAGACGAACATCACTCAATGTTGCTGGTAGCACCCGTCCCCGCACAGCTAAAACTTGGGAACTAGCAGCGATCGCTCTCTCCAAATCCCCAGTAATATCGCTCATCGCCGTTAAGAACAAGTTACCAAAACTGTGACCTACTAAACCATCCCCAGCCTTAAAGCGGTATTGAAACAGTTCTGTTAATAACTTCTCCTGGTCTGCCAAAGCTGCTATACAGTTGCGAATATCCCCAGGAGGTAGCACCCCAATTTCCCGCCGCAGACGACCGCTAGAGCCGCCATCATCTGCCACAGTGACAATAGCGGTAATGTTGGCACTGTAGTGCTTCAATCCTCTAAGCAGAGTAGAAAGCCCCGTACCGCCGCCAATTGCGACAATTTTTGGACCTCGGTTCAGTTTGCGATGAGCTAGCAGCACATCAATCAGTTGTTCATCTGATGAGGGCTTCAGCACCGAGGTAATCGCTCCCATAGAGCGAGTTTGCCCCAAAAAAATCAAAAACACCCCGAAAGCGATCGCAATAGGGCCAGACACATAGTTAGGAAGGATGGTAGTAATCGTTTCCAGTAGCTCCCCAATGAACTGAATCAACCAAAAAATCGGCGTCAGCTTCACCCAAATTGCCAAACCCAAAGTGGTTAGTAGCACACCACCCGCACTAATCACCAACCAACGTTTTACCAACAATCCGGGAGCCAACCATTTAAACCAGCTATTGACTCGATGGGGAGTTCTGGAGTTCAAACCCCAGGGGATATGCGACTCTTGTCTCAGGGTGCGTAAGGCTTGTTTAAAAATAGCGTTTGACATTGCTGATTTCTGGGGAACACGAAGGCAAGATTCGACTTTAACGAGAAAGGGGGCAAAATCCCTGAAATAGGAACGCTCCCATAAATCGCTTCTACGAATTGATTGGACTGGCACACTTGTGTCTAAGTTGCCACTTATAAAGAGCAACAGGGAGCCTTTGCCCATCAGAATACATTTTTTGCAGCTTCTTGGGATGTGACATACGAAACTAATAAAGTTTGTCTCCAAATTTTTAACTGAGCTTATGATACGCTTGCGACGTTCAGCAGCAAAATCAGGAATTAGAGGGAGCTAATATAAACATTGCATCAGAAGTCAGCTTGAGTCGCCATTTTAGGCGGCAGCTCGCTTGGTTTATCCCGTAAACTTGGCTAAATGGAAAAGCGAATTTTAGGATTAGACCCTGGACTTGCCACATTAGGATTTGGCGTAATTCTGTGTAAACCACCTGACTGCTTAGCTGTGGCGAATCTTCCTGCTGCCAAGCGCCCGGTAAAAACCGCGCCAGAAGTAGCAACATTGCTGGATTTTGGCGTTATCCAAACCTCCGCCAAAACGGAGATGGGAGAACGACTCCGCACAATTTACGACGATTTGCACACTCTGCTCGATCAGTGGGAACCCGATTTGGTGGCGATTGAGAAATTGTTCTTCTATCGGATGGGGAACACAATTTTGGTGGCTCAAGCGCGGGGGATAATGGTTTTAGTGTTAGCCCAGCACGGTATCCCCTATGTTGAATTTACGCCAGCACAGATTAAGCAGGGGCTGACTGGCATGGGTAATGCTGATAAGTCGGAAGTGCAGCAAGCCGTAGCGCGGGAATTAAATTTAGACTATATTCCCAAGCCAGACGATGCCGCAGATGCCCTTGCGGTGGCGCTGACAGCGTGGTATGGGCAGTAGCCGCAATCTACACATCCGTACAAAGGAAACACGCTCAGCCTATTTGCGTCATCAATCTTATGGAGTCATCCCTCTTAAATTCGGCTACTTACCTTTGAGTGTCATGAAACCTGAGCGCTGGTTGTTGTGTGCTGCTTCCCTTTGTTTGCTCAATACGCCTGCCGTGAGCAGTGTTCCCGTTCCCACGATTCTTGCCCAAGCTCAAGGTGAAGAACAAACTAGCATTGATGTTTATCGCACTGTCAGTCCGGCTGTAGTCACTATCAGTACCGGGAGAGGTTCCGGTTCTGGCACTATTGTTAGTCCAGAAGGGCTGGTTTTAACTAACGATCACGTTATTCGCAGCGCCAGAGGTGGTGTGGTGAGCGTCAGTACCACTACAGGCAAGCGCTATACCGGGCAAGTAATTGCTACTGACCGACCGAATGACTTAGCGTTAGTAAGATTGAATACGAGCGATCGCTTCCCCAGTGTAAAGCTGTCCAATCCGGCAAGCATTCAAGTCGGTCAGCGCGTCTTTGCTATTGGCAGCCCCTTTGGATTGTCGGGAACCTTGACAACAGGTATCTTAAGCCGTGTTGGTCGCAATGGCGACTTACAAACGGATGCAGCACTTAATCCGGGCAATTCCGGAGGACCTTTGCTTAACTCACGGGGCGAACTCATCGGTGTAAACAAAGCTATTCTCAGTCCCGGCGGCGGAGGCAATACGGGGATTGGGTTCGCTACCAGTGCTACAGTTGCCAGAAATTTTATTCAACAAAACCGTAACCGAACCGCTCCCCCGATTACTACCGCTCAAAGTCCCTCTGTGCCTTCAACTCGTGGCTTGGGTGTGACTGTAGATACAGGGACACTGGTAGTTTTGGGGGTACAGCCAGGATCGCCTGCTGCGAATATCGGAATCAGACCCGGAGACAGAATCATTGCTATTAATGGTCGTCGTCTTAGGGGAGTTCAAGACTTGCAAACTTTCTTAGCTCGTCGTCCAGCTTCGGCAATTCTCACGGTGGGACGGAATCGCCGTTTGGCTGATGTCCGGGTGAATTTTTGAAGTTGGGAAAAAATGTGTTTTGAACTACAGGACTTACGCAGTTAATTAGTGAATGGCTGATTCTGTCGTAGGGGCATGGCAATGCCATGCCCCTACAGTGTGTTGACGTGCGTAAGCCCTGAACTACTGTAGGGCGGGCATCTTGCCTGCTCCACACGAGCCTACCCAATAACTTCACTTCCGGCACACCGCTTGACAATATTCCCCTTTTTCATGTATTTAACACTAATTTTTCTGTATGCTATTTGACTAAGAAGCTTCCGCGAACTTAACTATCCTATTGCTTAGTGATCTAGGGACGGGTTGATAGAGATGCGCCAGCTAATCAGTCAACCATTATGAAAAACAAGTCTCGACTGCGGGGATGCTTTTCGATGTGGAAGCTTCTAACACAAACGTTTTGGTGAGATGAGGAGTGTAGCGTATGAAAACAAAGAGCCACTGGGCAATGCCTGTTGCCCTGTTTGCTGTCGGATTAAGCGCTGCGGGGGGCTTGAATCTCTCCGCCACTGCGGTCACTAACAGCACCACAGATAGCTCGATTCAAGAATCACAACCAAGTTCTATTCAGCCTCAGGGCGAGTTGCTACTAGCACAGGGACTTGTGGGACAGTGCCGCGCCGTTAATCAGCGGATTTTTGTCTACGCACAGCGTTCAACCACGAGTCAAACGATTAGAACCTTAGCTCCCAACGAAACAGTTACTCTGGCAGATAATGGTAGTGCTGGTTGGATTGCCATTAATGCGCCTGCTACGGGTTACATACAGGCACAATACCTTAAACCCTGCACTGGAGCAAACAATCCTCCCCCGGCTCAACCTTCCAGCCTCTGTCGCGTAGTTACGTACAGAGGAAGTGAGGGTTTGGCTATCCGTAGTGGCCCCAACAAAACTGGCACCAGAGTTGGTGGAATCAGACTTGGCGATCGCGTTACTCTCGCAAAGAGTCCTCCCGACTTAACTTACGATAGCGATCGCCGTGCTTGGGTACAAATTACCGCCCCGGTTGCCGGATGGATTTCTTACGGCTATCCTAGTTCAAACTCATTGAATGTCGGTCGTTGTCCGTAGTATTTTAGCCTAAACTCATTAAGTTAAAATCACCCCATATTTTTACCAAGTTTCTTGGAAATGGGGTGATTTTTTTGACAAGATTCAATTGAATGGCTGTTTCCTTCTATTTATAGGATGCGTTAATCACGCTTAACAACCTAATACTTTGAACCAATTGAAAATCCAAACTTGACATTACTCTACTTGACGTACTGACATTCTGTGTAGCGGGAGAGACAGTATGCAAGAAAAGGTCAACAAGTAAGAAAAAGCAGCCGTCAACCTCAAATTAATTGATAAGATTTCCCACTCAGGATGCCAAAGCTTCAGGATACCTACCATGACGCAGTGTACTATCCAGTAAGAAAAGCTCATTGATAACAGCATTTGCTCACTTGTCTCAAGCTCCGAAGCTTGAGTTGAGTCGCCATCAGATAGTAAAAAAAGTCCCGCAATACTAGCAACTAAAGAAGCGAAAAGTAAATAATCGTGCCAGTGCAGATTTGGCATTTATCTAACCCTGCTTATCTCAAATTTATGAATTGCAACTCAGTCTAAAGGATAATTTTCCGGAGATAAAGCAATAGTTACAAACTGCAACCTACGACACCTGAAAACTTAAAGTTTTGCAACAAATGCCAATTAGCGACTTAGCAACCCTCTTGTTGAGTTTCGCAAGCACCAATACTCACCCAACTACTAGAACCATCCGCCCAATGTTCCTTTTTCCAAATTGGAGCGTTGTGCTTTAGGGTATCAATCGCATATTGGCAGGCTTCAAAGGCTTCGGAACGGTGAGGACAACCCACAGCTACCAGCACACTGATTTGACCAATTTCTAAGCGTCCGATGCGATGGTGAATTACAACCCGATTGACATCTTGCCATGTTTGGCGGATATCAGCGGCAATTTGCCTAAAGATTTGTAAAGCCATCGGCTCATAAGCTTGATACTCCAAGGCAACTACTGGTTTACCATCGGTTTGATTGCGAACCATTCCACTCATCACCACAATGGCACCGTTACCTGGGTCATCTGCTAAGGCATAAACTTCTTCCAGTGACAAGGGAGCAAAGGAGATGGCAAAGTTGTCTCCTTTGTGGTGTTGAGTGGAAGTGTTTAAAAGACTGGTGACACCATTCATCAAGTTGAAATCCTAAGCAAGGAACTGGATCTATTGTGATCGATCCAGCGCCCTAAGCCTATGAAAATATCAACAGTGAGGGGATGGCAAGATGCTGACCCACAGATTAAGATTTGCCGCTGCCCATCAGGTAAAGTAGTGCCATGCGAACGGCAACGCCGCTCGTCACCTGCTGGGAGATTAAACTGAACTGGGGGTCGTCCATCAGGTCAGAACTAATTTCCACGCCACGATTAACTGGCCCTGGATGCAGCACTTTAACGTTCTGTTTACAGAGTTTCAGGCGATCGCGTGTTATCCCATATCGTTGATGGTATTCTCGCAGACTAGGCAGCAAATGCTGAGTCATGCGTTCCTTTTGCAGCCGCAACGTCATCACAAAATCGGCATTTTGTAAAGCTGGTTCTAAATCCCAGTGGAGAAATAGCTTTCGTTGGGGATTGGGGATTGGGGATTGGGAAATTTCCTCTCCATGAATCTCGCTACCGTAGGCAGCAAAAAGCTGGGGTAAAAGAGTGGGTGGCCCAGCTAGATGAACCTCTGCGCCTGTCGCTGTCAAACTCCAGATATTCGATCTGGCTACCCGCGAGTGGAGAATATCGCCAACAATGACAATTTTTTTGTCTTTGAGAAGTTCGAGTCGCGGGTGGCCTGGGTCTAAAAGAGTGCAGATGGTAAACAAGTCTAAGAGTGCTTGGGAAGGGTGTTCGTGCTGACCATCACCAGCATTGAGGACACCTACCCGCGATCGCAAACGATCCATTTCCAAGGCGATCGCTTGCGGCACTCCCGCCTCGCGATGGCGAATCACCATCATATCCGCACCCATTGCCAGATAGGTTTTCGCCGTATCCAGAATTGTCTCGCCCTTCGTCAAAGAAGACGTTGCTGCTGCAAAATTCAGCGTATCAGCAGAAAGGCGCTTTGCTGCCAGTTCAAAACTACTGCGAGTACGGGTAGAAGATTCAAAAAACAAATTAGCGACTACCTGACCTTGTAGCGTTGGTACTTTCTTCGTCCGCCGCGAAAGCACCTCTTGAAAACTGGCAGCAGTTTGCAGCACAGTGTCGTATTCATCTGGCGTAAAATCTGCCAAGGAAAGAATGTGGTGACGAGTCCAATTGGTAGTAGGCATCAGAAAAATAATTAAAAATTAAAAATTAAAAAATCAAGATATGTTCTTTCATTTTTAATTTTTAATTTTACATTTTTAATTGTGGTCTACTACCCTCAAAGCAACCGATATCAGCGATAAGAAGGTCAAAAATCCCACTGCATCCAGCATTGTAGTTAATAACGGGCCGCTAATTAGAGCTGGATCGAGGTTAACCCGCTTCAAACCCATTGGCAGCAAAGTTCCCAAAGTCGCGGCTACGATAACATTAACAGCCATCACCATTGCTGCAACTAAAGCCACCCATCGGTTATTTGGCGGCGACCAAATTAACGAAAGGATTCCAAGGGCAAAACTTAAAGCTAAAGCCGTACCTAACCCCGCTAAGATTTCCTTGCGGAGAATTTTTAACGTATCTTCCGGTGTCACTTCACCTACACCGAGTCCGCGTACTGTCACTGATAAAGCTTGAATGGCGACATTGCCACTGGTGTTAGACAAAATCGGCATGATAACCGCAAGAACTGGCACAACCGAAATTACACCTTGGAAGGGCGCGATCGCACTCGCCGCACCAATATACAAACCAATATTAGCCAACAACCACGGCAGTCGCTTGCGAAGCGTAACGTGAGGAGGCGACAAAGCGGCTTCATCGCCACCACTCACCCCGGCAAGTTTCTGAATGTCTTCAGTTGCTTCCTCCTCTAGAATGTCCACCACGTCGTCAATGGTGATAATCCCTACCAATCGGTCTTCGCGGTCAACTACAGGTACTGCGATCAAGTCGTAACGCTTCATTAGTTGCGCGACTTCTTCCTGGGGCGTTTCCGTAGTAGCTTTGACAACGCGATCGCTGGCAATATCACGGATAAGGGCATCGGGAATTGAAAATAACAGCTGCCGCAAAGACACCACCCGTACCAGTTTACGGTTGTTGTCCGTGACGTAAGCGTAATAAATTGTTTCCTTATCTTCGTCACTCAGACGGATTTTGCTTAAGGCTTCTCCCACCGTTAAGCCTTCCCGCAACCATACATATTCCGTAGTCATTACGCGCCCAGCAGTACCTTCTGGATAACCCAGAATTCTCGCTGTTGCTTGCCGTTCCGAAGCGCTGAGTTGCTGCAACAGCCGCCTTACGACTCCAGCTGGCAACTCATCAAACAATTCTGCCCGGTCATCAGGGCGCATCGCCTCGACAATTTGCACCACCTGGTTGTCATGCAGCGAATTAATTAATTCTTCCTGCACCTCTGGCGGCAGATATTCAAATACATCAATAGCCGGATCTTTCTTCAGTAATCGGAATGCGATCGCCCGCTTTTCTGGAGGCAATTCTACAATGTAATCCCCCACATCTACCGCTGGCAAACCATTCAATTCCGACTTTAGCTGATTTAAGTCGCCAATATCCGCCAGTGCAACACGTCCTTCTTGAGTGAGCATTCTTCCTCCTATTCCTAGTCTCCCCACGCGCTGGCAAAGACTAGATCGCCCACCAGACGCTAGAGGAGTTTACTACTGTCACCTAATGGACTTCGGTCCATAAATTCCGCAGAAATCTACACTGATATCGCTAAGCAATGCCAGTAAATATATGCTATCCCCTCAAGGTGCATTTCACAATTGGCGCGATCGCACCAATCTATCCAAATACCAAATATAGGTTTCAAAAATTATGCAACTTATAAAAAAATCTATCGCCCCGCTTTTAACTGGAGTAATTGTCCTCAACCTAAGTAGTTGCACTACTACTCCTACCAACCGCAAAACAGACAACGCAGTTAATCCAACAACAATTTCAAATACTGCTAGCACAACTACTACCACCACCTCAAAAAACACCGTCACTGTCACCATCTACCAACCGGATAATCAGTGTCAGGAATTAGTGCCAGAAAAAGTAGCTGTCTCAGATAAAAATTCAGTAGCAGCAGCAGTTGGTAAAGTTTTGGAAGAAAGGGACACAGCCGACTTTAATTTAGCTGGGTATCGCGTCAAGGTTAATCAAAAAAGTGGCGTTGCTACTGTTGATTTGCGACTGGCACCAAATCAAGAACGGAAGTTTGTCTCTTTGTCAACTTGCGAACAATTCGCTCTTTTTGGCAGTTTGCGAAAAACGCTGATTAGTAATCAAGCGTGGAAGATTAAAGATGTCAGCTTCACAGACCAAGGACAGAAAATTTATCTCTAGAGTTTGGAAACAGCCGAACAGTTTCCCAGATACCACCGCCAAGGCAAATCAATCCCCTGAGTTAAACCAATCCGGGTCGTCTGGACGATTTCGGGTGTAAATTCTGAGGAGCGATGTTCTAACCACAGAGGTTGACCGGGTTGTAGAACTTGTGCATTGAGAGTGCTATCAATTTGCAAGGCGCGACAGAGTTTCCCGGGCCCAGCCGCAATTCGTGATGGTTTTACTCGGTCGCGCTCATTTATCCATCTGGGTACTGACTCTAGCTGCAAAGCCCGAATTAATACTGCACTAGGAACGCCGTCCCGGTCTGTTACAACGTTGAGGCAGTGATATATCCCATAGATTAAATAAACATAAGTTCGTCCCGCCTCCCCAAACATCACCGAGTTTCGCCCAGTTCGCCGCCGATAGGCATGACACGCTGGATCGTTTTCCCCGTAAGCTTCAGTTTCCACTATTAACCCCCGGATAATTTCTCCGTCTGCCATTTGCCGTACCAGCGAACAGCCAATTAGGTCGGGTGCAACTTCCGCGGATGGACGTTCTAGCCAGCAAAGTTCTACAATTTGATTATTTTTGATACAATTCATCGTAAATATACTTAATTACACCTTGGAGTACATAAAAACAAATGGATGTCAAGCTGGTTTTAGTGGCATTAACAATTCTTTTTACTGTATCGTGCCTGTTCTTTGGCACCAAGAATGGATTCTACGATTCAGACAACTATCATGGAAACGGTTCTGCCCACTAATTAATTTTGGATTTTAAACCGATTTGGATTGAGTCGGAATCCACAATTTTAAATTGCAAATATCAATCGAATAATGAGTCAAGCTCCCGCGGCATCATCTCACGGCTACGATGATCTAGCCTATTTGCCCTATGGCGTTGGTCATAGCGACGAAGGGGTATGTTTGCTGGTGCGGTTGGGCCCATACCGCGTTCTTTTAGACTGTGGTTTGGCGGATATTTCGCCGCTTTTGAAAGCAGGAAATCCTCCAGTAGATTTGGTGCTGTGCAGCCATGCACACTCGGATCACGCTCGTGGGTTACTGGCGTTACGTCAGGCTTTCCCACAGTTGCCAATTTACGCCAGTGAGGTGACAACCCAACTACTGCCGCTGAATTGGCCAGAGGTAGATACTAAGGATATTCCACAATTGTGTCAGGCTTTGCCGATGCGATCGCCTGTGGAATTCCAAACCGGACTAGCGGCGGAATTGTTCCCAGCCGGGCATTTACCAGGCGCTGCGGCAATATTGCTCACCTACACTGCTCCACAACGCACCTACTCGCTACTTTACACAGGTGACTTCTTTCTCTCCAATTCCCGGCTGGTGGAAGGGTTGCCCCTGGAAGCTTTGCGCGGCTTAGAGCCTGATGTGCTAATTGTGGAAGGCAGTTATGGCACAGCACGTCATCCCCACAGACGAAACCAAGAAAACAACCTTGCAGAGCGAATTAATCAAGCGATCGCTGGGGCGAAATCTGTCTTAATGCCCGTCCCGACTTTAGGGCTAGGGCAAGAACTCCTGATGCTGTTGCGGAGTCACCACCTATTCACTGGTCAAAATTTAGACATTTGGGTAGATGGCAACGTTGCAGCTGGCTGCGATGCCTATCTGGAACTGCTATCCTCTCTCCCATCATCAGTACAAAATTTTGCCCGACATCAATCTTTATTTTGGGATGAGCGGGTGCGTCCTCGTGTGCGCCGGTTGGCTTCAGAACAGCGTTCCTCGATTGGTAAGTCTCCCTGTATCGTCCTCACCGATGAAAGTCATGATTTAAGGGAATACTGTCAACCAGGCACCGGGCCTTGGGTATTATTACAACCTCAGCAACGTAGGAACATGGCAATGCCATATCCCTACAGCCTCACTACTGGCGGCGAAGCACTGATTGCTCAGGACTATTTACTGGCCCAGCATTCCGATGGTTTGGGAACCACCCAGTTGATCCATAATCTCCGTCCGCAGCACGTAATTTTTGTTCACGGCTCCCCGACTTATTTGGCTGATTTAACTGGTTTGGAGGAGTTACACAACCGCTACCACTTGCATTCTCCAGGCGCGGGAACGTTGGTAGAACTCGCGATAGGCGAGACGTTTGTGCAACCTGCGGCACCAGAGACCAGCTATGAAGGGGAACTGTCGGAATTGGGAGCCGTGGTGACAATTACTTTACCAGAAGCGATCGCTCTAG
Organism: Trichocoleus sp. FACHB-6; assembly: GCF_014695815.1. NCBI lineage: Bacteria > Bacillati > Cyanobacteriota > Cyanophyceae > Leptolyngbyales > Trichocoleusaceae > Trichocoleus > Trichocoleus sp. FACHB-6. Next base: position 58,863 of record NZ_JACJOY010000012.1, on the reverse strand, counting down.
ACCCTCGCTTTACTAACTTTTCTGACACTGGTTTAGTAGAAGCCCGCTGGCAGGGTGAAGAACTGGTATTGCGCGGCTTGTCCCAACGGGAACTACTTAGTCAGAGCAGCGATGCCAAAGTTCCGCTGAGTATTGAATGCTGTGGCAATTGCCTGCACCAACGGGGGCAACGCTGTTGGAACCAAGACTCGCCCCTCTATGGTTTTAAGGTGACACCGGAGGGATACTGTCCAGTTTTTGAAACGGCGCATCCCACGGCTACCCCTTCTGATACCGACTTAGAAAGTCTTGAAGAGTGAAGTAACCACCACCAAATCCGAGTACCGATTATGGTAGTGGCTTCGAGTTGCATAGTTAAAAAGGCAAAATTCAAAAGTTTGCCTTTTTAACTGTTTAGTCTGGATTCGAGTCTGGGAAACTCGGACGAATTTGCTCAGCTTCTGGGCAATCGTCAGATACAAGAGGTTCAACATTCCCTCGCGGTACTGAAGCCAACTTCTGAGTTACAGCACCGATGCTTTCCAGGCGAACCATTTCTTCCCAAGAACAAACTTCATCTTCTTCTTCGGTTTCATACCGGAGTGTTACTAAATCTCCTTCAATGTCAAGAATGCGAGCGCGTTCTATCCAGCGTTGTTGGTCCCGCAAGAAAATACAGACCTCACGACCATCGCAACAGAGTTGATAAATCTTGCGGTGTAGCATGGGTTGCTTCTCCTGAGCTGATAAGTTTTTAATCCGTAAGAAACCTGTGAACCAATTTTTGGATACACAACTTCTTTCCAACTTGATACGATTTGACTGCCCCACTTCTGGCAAGTTCCACTTTTCATCTTTACCCACTTTTCCCCAAATTCTCGAATCTTGAAGCGAATTTGAGGATAGGGATTTTTCCCCGACAGGGAGAGGGAAAAAGAATTTTTCCTCCAACTCGCTCTCCAAAATCTCGCAGGTAGAATTTCCTTTCCAGGTTCAGGCTGGAAATCCAGTTTTTGGGCTGACGAGGATGCCTTTTGGTCTGCCCGGCGCCGATTTTTAGGAAAATGTGGGAATTGAGGGTAAGGACAAAAATTCAAGGTGAGGGTTCTAAATGATGTTACCGATTTAATCTCAAAGTTTAGCTTGAATCCTGTGGTATTTAAGATGGTAATTTCACAATACTCCCCAGCTACAAGCTCCCAGAAGCCGAGTTGCTTCTCTTAAAAGCTCGCTTCCATCCTCGTTCAAGGTCATTGGCTGACTAGAAAAACTTGAATTACGATAGTTGCGGGTCTCACGCAAGCGCTTTGAGTAGAGTAGATGGAAGGTTACTGATGAGAAAAGCACCGGCGGGAAATAAGTCAAGCTGCGGCAGCCATCAATTTTGACATTACTACTCGCGTTTTTTCCAAGAAGCGCATCCAAGCTGCAATTGGTAGTTCTTATTAATCATTCTAATAATTCTTGGGCAAAGTCGGCAGTTAGAACGGAGAAATTTTTATGAATATATCAATATATGTAGCTTTCCGGTGTTGCGGCATCCCTAAATGAATTAATCAGGACGCTTTGCAGCCCTCTGCTAAGGGTCTGAAAGCGAGGACTCCTAAAGATACCATTGCCACACCCGCGCCCGCCTCTCTTTTGATCTGACCTGCATCCACTGCCTCATAAAGGGAATGAAGAGCTTGTAAATCCGATGACTGGTAGCATTTGTTCACCAGCACCTGGCGAATCAATCCCTCTGAAGCAACGCTGAGACAACCTGTTTGGAAAGCCGATTGTACAAGTGTGCGAATCATGATGTAGGCGTGCATCCTTCGAGTGTGTATTCTTAGTATCTAATACTTTTCAAACGTGGATATTGATTGAAATCGGTCATTAAGTGTGATTTTAGGCGGTATTCACCTGTGATTTGCGTCACAGCTAAGGCGAGCTATTTGAGGGTTTACTGATTGACTGTTCGCTCTTGCTGATTTGTGCATGGAGACTCCAGCGTTTGACCGAAGTAAAATATATTACCCATCCCTTAGTGACAGCTTAGTAGAACAACTGTTAAAAAGGCATAAACTTAATGAGGATGGGTATAAAAGTTTGTTAAAGTTTGAGACTGGTAGCTGATCACCCGATAAGTGGGGAAACAAAACCGGTGTTTGAGATCGCCATTAAGCAACAGCAATACAAAACCTATGTCCTCTCAGACCAAGCCGCCCAATCTCACCTAGAGGTTGTTCCCGAACGAGGCGGCATTATCACCAGCCTACGTCTCAAAGGTCAGGAAATCCTCTACCTAGATGCAGAGCGGTTTGCCAATCCAGACTTGAGTGTCAGAGGTGGGATTCCGATTCTCTTCCCGATTTGCGGGAATTTACCCGAAAATACATACACTATCAACGGTCAGTCATACCATCTCAAGCAACATGGCTTTGCCCGCGAACAGCCTTGGGAAGTCACCGACCAAGAGACTCAAGACAAAGCAAGCCTTACCCTTGTCCTAAACAGCAACGACTCCACACGCGCCGTTTACCCTTTTGACTTTCAACTCGCCTTCACCTATGTTCTGTTGGGCAATACGCTAGAAATTCGACAGCGCTACACCAATCACTCAGGGACAGTGATGCCCTTTTCCACAGGTTTGCATCCTTACTTCTGGACACCGGAAAAGAGTGAACTAAGCTTTGAAATCCCCGGTACGGAATACCTGGATCAGCGCACCCACCAAACCCATTCGTTTAGTGGTGCCTTTGACTTAGACTCTGATGAAATTGATGTTGCTTTTCGACAGCTTAGCGGGAATTCTGCCACAGTTAGCGATCGCGCTCGTCACTTACATCTGACCCTCAACTGGGACAATAACTATTCCACCTTTGTCTTCTGGACGGTCAAAGGCAAAGATTTTTACTGCATAGAACCTTGGAGTGCGGCCCGCAATGCGCTAAATACTGGTGAGCAACTAATTCACCTGGAACCAGGAGCCAGTTTGGAGACACTTGTGCGCCTAGCCATAAATTTTGTCTGAAAAAAGTTTTGCATTTCTAGTAATTCGTGTTATCGTTATGAACGGTGCGAAAAACACAAATTTCTTCGGGTCGCTAACTCAACGGTAGAGTACTCGGCTTTTAACCGAATAGTTCCGGGTTCGAATCCCGGGCGACCCATATAAACATAAAAACAAATAGAAAAAGACAAAAGGCAGAAAAAAGAATTTTCTACTTTCTTGCGCTTGGTATATAAAACAAGTTTATAGTTGCTGTAGTTAGGGATAATCTATGAATTGACTAAGATAATTCCCTAGAGACTGGTAAACTATCTTAAGATTATCGTAATAATTTCGCTCGTCTAGAACAAATTAACTTGACGACCACTAACTAGGAGGATCATATATTATGGCGCTCGTACCAATGCGGCTGATGTTGGATCACGCGGCCGAAAACGATTACGGCATCCCTGCTTATAACGTAAATAACATGGAGCAGATCCAGGCAATTATGCAGGCTGCCCATGAAACAAATAGTCCCGTGATTTTGCAAGCCTCTCGCGGCGCTCGCAAGTATGCTGGAGAAAACTTTCTGCGCCATCTAATTTTAGCGGCAGTGGAAACTTACCCCCACATCCCCATTGCCATGCACCAAGATCATGGTAATTCACCATCTACCTGCTACTCTGCCATGAGCCACGGTTTTACCAGCGTCATGATGGATGGCTCCTTAGAAGCAGATGCTAAGACTCCAGCCAGCTTCGAGTACAACGTCGAAGTCACCCGGAAAGTGGTAGAAGTTGCACACTCCATCGGCGTTAGCGTTGAAGGCGAACTGGGTTGCTTGGGTTCTCTGGAAACTGGCATGGGTGACAAAGAAGATGGTCACGGTGCGGAAGGAGTTCTCTCTCACGACCAGCTGCTGACTGACCCAGACGAAGCTGTTGCCTTCGTGGAACAAACTCAAGTAGATGCTTTGGCGGTTGCTATTGGTACCAGCCACGGTGCTTACAAGTTTACCCGCAAGCCGACTGGGGAAATCCTGGCTATCAGCCGCATTGAAGAAATCCACAGCCGTCTGCCGAACACGCACCTAGTGATGCACGGTTCCTCCTCTGTGCCAGAAGACCTGCTGGCTCTGATTAACCAGTATGGCGGTACAATTCCGGAAACCTACGGTGTACCTGTAGAAGAAATTCAAAAGGGTATCAAGAGCGGTGTTCGGAAAGTGAACATCGACACTGATAACCGCTTGGCTATCACAGCAGCAGTGCGCGAAGCTCTTGCCAAAGATACTAAGGAGTTTGACCCCCGCCACTTCCTCAAGCCTTCTATCAAGTATATGCAGAAGGTTTGTGGCGATCGCTATCAGCAATTTGGCGCAGCTGGTCAAGGCACCAAGATTAAGCAGGTGTCTCTGGATGATTTCGCTGCTAAGTATGCTAAAGGCGAGTTGAGCGCTGTCACCAAGGAGGCTTTGACTGTCTAAGCAAATTTGGATTATGGGTTAATCGCCAATCTAAAATAGAAAATTTTCCTTGACGGGTAGCTAAAAAGCTACCCGTTTTTGTGTATCAGAAGAGTGGCCTAGCAAACTTTCAGGAACCAACCAAAACAACCTTGTATAACTGCGTATCGTTGTTTTTCAAGAGTTTGTTATTTTTATGGCTACTAAGAAAAAGTTTCAGCCTTCTAACATTGGCAAGCCCGCAAGACGGCAGGGAAGCGCCCCGAAAAATACTAGCACCCAAAATACTACTAAGCCAAAGAAGCCTGGTCAGTAAGGTGCAAAGTGTAGGTGTTAACAGTTCGCGGGACTTTTTCCATTCAACAATACTGGCGGTAAGCAGCTTTCTTCGCATATCGCCAGTATTGTTAAGGGGAAGTTACAGGAAAACCCGATGTTGCAGAGAGGGCATCTGACGGCGGACTTGTTCGAGGCGAGAGGGGTTGATTTCTGCGATCGCTACCCCCGGTGCATCCCCTGCATCCGCTAAAATAACGCCCCAAGGATCAATAATCATCGCGTGTCCGTGAGTCTGGCGTAAGGCATAGTGTTGCCCAGTCTGGGCTGGGGCGATAATGTAGCAGGTGTTTTCAATCGCTCTGGCTTGGAGTAATACTTGCCAGTGATATGCGCCAGTGTAGGCGGTAAAGGCAGCTGGGACAAAGAAAATGTCCGCTCCCATCTGCGCCAAGTGCCGATAAAGTTCCGGAAACCGGACATCGTAGCACACCGAGAGCCCTAAATTACCTAAGTGCTTTGAGGGATAAACTGGCGGTATGCGAGTACCAGCCATAACTGTGTTAGATTCTCGGTAGGTATTACCATCGGGCAAGTTAACATCAAATAGATGCACTTTTTCGTAACGGGCGAGTTCTTGCCCTGAAGGATCGATGAGCAGGGCGGTGTTGTAGACTTTGTGGCTGTCAACGGGAACTGGAAACCCGCCCCCTAAGATGGTAATTTGGAAGCGCTGTGCCATCGTTTTGAGGAATTTTTCGCTCTTTGTGGCGATCGCATCCCCAAGAGCAATCTTATCTTCCTCTTTTCCTAGGAACGAAAAGTTTTCTGGCAAGCTCACTAACTCGGCACCCTGCCGCACGGCAAGATCGATCAGTTCTTCTGCCTGTACCAGGTTTTTTTCCAGGTCTGGCAAGCTAGTCATTTGTATGGCGGCGGCAAGATAGGACTTCATGTGGCTCTCGTGGATTAGTTAAATCAGCCTAGATGCTGGTGATGTTGGGAACATAAAAATATATGTTATTACTTTGCCGCCTCTGTGGGCAGTAATAAGGTAATGGTTCAGACAATCTAGCTTTTAGATATAGATATTTAGCCTACTCCTTTGGATAGATATAAGGTTTATCTATCCGGAAAAGCGAAACAAATCTTAAGCAAGGTTGGTCTTCAGTTAAAATGCTGTATAGGAAATTCGCGTGTTCTGATGGGAATAACTATGAGTCTAATCCGTAAAATTGTTCAACAAGCTTTAGCGACTGGGTATCTAACCGTGGAAGCAGAAGATCAGCTGCGTCAACTTTTACAGACAAAGTACGATTTCGAGGACTTTACGGCTTTTATTACGTTACAGAAAGAGGCGATGGAAGGTCGGGTACGGCAAGAGTCGCGGGAATTGCTGCACTCAAAGCGTCTTGCGGCGTTGGTATGACTGGCGAGTAGCGATCGCACACCAGAATGACCAATGATGACGTGTTAGAGAAAGGCTGCAAGGCGCGAGAGGAAGAGAGAAGAACAGGGCGATCGCTTCTGTGAGATGAGGTAAGCGATTGTTTGGGCTGCTTCTTCAGGAAAAGATTAGAGAAATATAACCGCAGGTAGACGCGCTGGGATGCGAAAGAAGATCCAGGGCGGGTAAGGTAAAAAAAATCAGACACAGGCGATCGCTAGTCGGGGCTGGGGCTGCTGACTTGTTAGTTTGAGATCGACCTTCGGAATGGGGAAATTTTATAGCGATCGCATTACGGTTGAGAAAACATTTCGTAAACTTCAATCGTGGATATCTCTGTTCTGGTTAAAACCTTTGTTGCTGTGTTTGTCTTAGCAGATGCCTTGGGCAATGCACCGATATTTCTAGTCCTGACTAAAGGCATGGAATCAGAGCAAAGAGACAATGTGGTGAACCGCGCAAGTATTGTCGCAACAGGTGTGCTGCTGCTATTTGCCTTTGGCGGTAAATGGATTCTAAAATATTTAGAAATCAGCATGGGGTCTTTGCGGGTAGCTGGGGGCCTGTTGTTGCTGTTAATTGCCCTACAAATGCTCCAGGGAGAACTGGATACACCCGTCGTTGACGAGACGCGGGATGTGGCGATTACTCCATTGGCTTTTCCTCTTTTGGCGGGGCCAGGAACCCTGACTGCGGTGATGCTGTTGATGTCTGAGTCTCCTAATGCTCATCTAAGCGTGGTGGTTGGTATTGTGTCTGCTATGCTCGTGACTTGGTTTATTGTGCGTCTGTCTGCTCGCGTAGACCACTTGATCGGGCCAGAAGGGGCAGTTATCATTACTAAACTTCTAGGTTTTCTTCTAGCAGCACTGGCGGTGGAAATTGGCAGTGCTGGAATTCGGGAATTGTTTCTAACGTAAGATGCGATCGCGTTTTCATAAACGCCAGAGACGCAAAGAACGCGAAGGAAGAGGGGAAGAGAGAGCGATTGTATCTGGAACTACCCGGTGGGATTTTTTTTTACTTTTGACTTGCTTACCCTCCCTCCGCAACAATTTCTGCTACCCAGACTTTCTCCTCCGGCGACAAAGACGGTTTTACAGGCTGTGAGTAGTCAATTGCCAAGTCAAACCTAGCCCTTTGATAAACCTCGTTCAATAACCTCTGTAAATCTACTATTGGCTCAGGTTCACCTTGATTCAAAGGTACAGGAAAAGTTGGGATCGGCTCTTTTAGCCCAAAGGTATACAAATCTGCTTCCGGTCTTTGATAGCTTCGACTAACTAGAACGCGGTATCCCGTACTAGCTGCTCCTAGGAGTAGCATTGGTTCTCCTCCTCGCAGCAAATCAATTTCAACCAAGCTGGTTGTTGATGCTAAAATTTGTTGTCGCTTGCGTTCATAAGCCTCTCTACCTTCCTGGGAACGCTTATTTTTGGGCGAAAGTATTTCGATAACCGAAATTACTGCGCCCGTTTGAGTTGAGCGCACCTCTAGAAAGCGCTCTATTACCTCTTCAGGAATTGGTACAACTACCTTAGTTGGTTCGGAAAGCTTAGATGCAACCGTTGTATTTCTAGAGGTTGAGTCATTGCGACGCGAAACAGCTACATCAGCAATTCCAACCAGTGAGGTGCCTGAAATACTGGTATAAGCTCGCTGCTCAATTGAAACTCGGTATTTAGGAACGATTTGCGGAGTTAAGTCATCTGCGATCGCTACTATCAAGCGATTATGTACCTGGTGCCACAGTTCCGGCTCTTCCAAATATGGATTCATTCCAGGGAATGGATTACGCATGATTCGACCTCTCCCTCAACTCATCTCAATCATAGCGATCGCACGGCAAAGATGAGCGATAACAGTCAAGAAGATAAACGATGCTTGGGCATAAGACGCGATCGCGTTTTATTAAACCACTCCACAAACACAGCGATCGCCTAATGATCGCGTTTGTGAAATGAGGTGAGCGCTAGCACTAGCTCTCAACTAGATAAATCTAGTCCAGCCCTAGCTGTTGCTTCAACGCTTCTGGAACATTCTTGGTTGTTCCCAAACTTGTTACATTTTCCCAATTCGTATACTCATTCCAAGTAATCTTTTCGAGGTCTGCGCCGAAGAGGTCTGCGCCGAAGAGGTCTACGCCGATGAGGCTTGCGCCGATGAGGTCTGCGCCCCTGAGGTTTGCACCCCTGAGGTTTGCGCCGATGAGGCCTGCGCAAAAGAGGTCTGCGCCGTGGAGGTGTGCGCCGCTGAGGTTTGCGCCGATGAGGTCTGCGTTGCTGAGGTTTGCGCCGATGAGGTTTGCGCCGATGAGGTTTGCGCCGCTGAGGTCTGCGCCGCTGAGGTCTGCGCGGCTGAGGTTTGCACCGCTGAGGTCTGCGCCAAAGAGGAATTGCCCAACTGTTTCTAAAAAGCCCCCAATACCAAGACATTCGCTGTAACCGATGCTGCGAATCAATCGATATTCATCAAAACTATCAGTATCTTTTTCACCGCAGGGAAAGAAAGCCATTTGATCTTTTAAGTAATCTTTTAACTGAGCATAGCGGTGTAACTCTAAGAGCAAGATCGTGACATTTAACCCTGCATAAATATCCACCTGTCGCAGCCCAATCCACTTGACTTCTGGCGTTTGCTCCTTCATTTGCCGCATCTTTTTCTGAGGCAGATTCTCTGGCGGTGCATCGATAAACTCTCCATCGCACCAACGCAGATAAAAATTCTCCAATCGTTTAAATAGTCTTACGGGCTGAAATTCTGTACTGGCAGCTAATAAAGCCATCAAGTATTGCACAATTTCTGGCGTCAGCCCACCATAGCCAAACAAATCATAGATTTCCCGGTCTATTTGGTCGGTGGAGATAGCAAACTCCCGCCACTTTTCTCCCTTTCGCGTCCAGTCTTCTAAACTTTCTTTGAGTCGTTCCGCACACAAAAATTCCCCAAAACTCTTGTGGGCAAATTCCACCGAACCGCCTTTGTCACCCGTCGCCGGCTGAAGGTAAAAAGCCGCCAAAGCATTTTTTAGCGCATCCTCGCCGTGTCTTTCTCTAGCTTGTTGAATCAACTCAATCGCACTGTCATCGTCCTTCAACCGTGACTCGATTGTTTTTACTGCGGCACATTCCCCGCCGGACTGCACGACGCACAACCCCGCCTCTGCCAAAATCCGGCGCAGTCCTGCCGTTTCCTGTCCGGTTAGTTCTCGATTCAGCCATTTTGGACGTTGTTCCGTCAGTACCCACTCTAAAGATTGCTCGTAAATGAGGATTTTTGCGCCGACACCGCTAGCACCCTCAAACATTTCTACCGTCAATTTGCCATCCCGGTGCATCGCCGCCAACAGATAAAGCAATAGCGGTTCTTTGGCTAATTCTCGCACTCTATCTGGACAGCGTTTATCTTGCAAAAATTGCTGAAATGCGGAAGTTTTATCCCCTCCAACTTGAGTTTCCCATTTAGTAAACCACTGCTGCTGGAGTTCGTCATCCATTGGCAGCAGTTCCACTCGTTCCATGTTGGGAGGCATTCTTCCTTCGATACCTTGTAGTGCCAAAGGTCTGCCTGTAATAATAACTCGATGTTCTTTTTCCGAATTTCGCTGGCAGCTACCTTGAAAATCTTCTACTTGCCAGAGAAAATCCTTTAATTCCTGGCTAGTTCCTCTCTCCATTACTAATTCATCAAATCCATCCAGCAAAAACAAAAATCGGGTATTTCTATCGGTCAACCAGCCATCATCCTTGGTGACAAAATCACAACCTACTGCTGCTTGCAAAGTTTTTTCAAAACTCTTTTCAAATGCCCTGATATCCCGCAACCGAATCAAGATTGGTGTCCAAACTGGATGCAAATGCTGCCGCACCAACTCAGCAAACATCCGACAAAAAACACTTTTTCCTCTTCCCGGCCCGCCTTGGATAAACATCACCTTGTCTTGTTTCTGGGCATCGGCTAGCATCGCCTTTGCCCAGCCTTCAATCTCAATTGGTTCTGCATCTTTATCAGGCTGACCATCTGTATTTACTGACTGTGCTTTCAACGGTACATAAATATCTTTGAAAGTGAAGCTTTCAGCAAATACTTTCTCTAGCGGCTTAGTAGCAATTTGTTCATCTAAATAAGTATTGATACTATAGTATTTGTCTGATTCTTGTCGCCTGCCAGCTAAATACAATTCTGCCCGTTCCCTAACAGAATCCTCAGCATCATCTAAGGCTTTTTTCAGATGTTGATGAGTATTCCAAGCTACCCAAGCTGTTAAAATATCAGCGTCGTACTTATTTATTCCTGCTTGTTGCAGTTTCTTTGACAATACCTGATTTAAAACTTGGGCTAATTCCGATTCGTGGAAGCAGGTGAGAACATTTCTAGCAAGATGCTCATCTAGTCGAAATTCTCCCAGTCTTACGCTTTGCTGTTGGGCAATATTTGCGGGAGAGGGTGCAATTGCTGGCTGTAAATTGACTTGCTGTAATAAGTCATTACTTTGCACCAATTCATTGAAGCTTTCTAGATAAGCCAGAGGAGATGCGATCGCTACCCATTCCTCTAAGGATAAGGATTGTTCTTGATTCGTCTTGTTGCGGTACAGCCTCACGCCTTGGATTGCTAGTTTCGTCCCTGATAGCCCGGCTACAATAATTCCAGCGGGGCTTGCAGTTGCAGAGAATAAACCTAAAGCCAGCCCGAATTCCAGCGCAAATTTAGTAATCTCTGTCCCAGTCTCGGCTACATCTCCGGGTTTTCCTAATTCCCGAATATCAGTGTTCAAAAACTGCCAAATCTGCTTGAGGTTCGTCATGCGATCGCTACTGTCCGTGCTGATGAGTCCAAAATAACTCAACTATTAAGCATCTGCCCTCAGTTGGATATCTCTCATATTTTCTGAAGAAAGCGCGATCGCGTTCTTGACAAAAACCCAAAAAATCAACGATGATAGTAGATTGTCTGTCTATTCCTGCTCGGATCAGGTTGAGACATTCCAAAAGCTGGCATCACTGACATAGCCTGCTCTCGTCAGGCTTCGTTTGTGTAGCCCCACCCTTGACGGTGCGGGTGTCATTTACTAAAGATGAGCCAGCTACCTGTACGGCAACCCCAAGGACTATCCCATGAGTTACGCAATTATTGAGACTGGCGGCAAACAGCTGAGAGTCGAACCAGGCCGCTTTTACGATATCGAACTACTTCACGTCGAGCCAGACACGGATATCACCATCGATAAGGTGTTGTTCGTTCAGAACGATGGCGATGTCACCATCGGGCAACCTTTCATCGAAGGCGCGACTGTAGAAGGGACGGTGATGAGACACCGCCGAGGCAAGAAAGTCATCGTCTACAAGATGAAGCCCAAAAAGAAAACCCGCCGGAAGAAAGGGCATCGTCAGGAAATTACCCAGCTGATGATTAACTCCATCAGCATGAATGGCTCAGTGCTATTCTCACAGCAAGAATCAGCCCAAACGCCAGTGCTTGAAGATCCAGATACTGCGCCTTACCCATCAGAACTCCCCGAAACCCCGGCGGTAGAGGAGTCTGTTGCTGAGGAACCCGCGCCAGTGGAAGTCATAGCTCATGCGATAGAAGAGGCTCAAGAGGCTGTGCAAGAGCTGGTTGAGCAAAACCCAGATGCTGAAGAGTCTGCGCCAGTGGAAACTCTGACCACATCCCTAGATGAAGCTCAAGAAGCTGTGGAAACTCTGGCAACTGAGGAATGAAACTACAGCACAATAGTAAATAGATAAGAAAAATTGAGGAAACTATGGCTCACAAGAAAGGTACAGGTAGTACGCGCAACGGTCGTGACTCTAATGCCCAACGTTTAGGCGTAAAACGCTTCGGCGGTCAAGTTGTCAGGGCTGGTAATATTTTGGTGCGTCAGCGGGGAACTACATTTCACGCTGGGCAAAACGTCGGTGTCGGCAAAGACTATACTTTGTTTGCTCTAGTCGATGGCGTTGTCACCTTTGAAAGAAAGGAAAGATACCGCAAGAAGGTAAGCGTTTACCCAGTGCCAGCGGCAGCTGAGGCACCTGCTGAGGAAGAACTGGCAACCGCACAAGCTTAATTGTTTTGTCGGTAATCTAGAGGCACCCGGCGGGGTGCCTTTTTATTTCAAAGAGTATGTGGCAAAAGTAGGAGGTGCGTCGATTTCCTACTGGGCAAAATGTCAAAAAGGATACTTTGTCAAAATTAGGGGGAGGCAGAACCTGCCCAACTTCGCTATCAGGCTGAGCCTGGTAACTAGATGTCACAGAACTTTACGAAATAATAGAGTTGCTACAGGAAACAAAACGATAAACTTTTTAAACCAGCAAAAAACAGTTTTAACAATTAACAACTACACCAAACGCCATGTTCCCTATACATCGCCCTCGCCGCCTTCGCACTTCACCCCAACTACGCCGGATGGTGCGCGAGACTGTTCTTACCACAAGCGATTTAATCTATCCTCTGTTTGCGGTGCCAGGACAGGGAATCGCTAAAGAAGTGAAATCTATGCCGGGAGTCTATCAACTATCGGTAGACAAAATTGTGGAAGAGGCAAAAGAAGTTTATGACCTCGGCATCCCAGGGATTATTCTATTTGGCATTCCTGAAGATAAGGATACAGATGCGACTGGCGCTTGGCACGATTGCGGAATTGTGCAAAAAGCAGCAACCGCGGTGAAAGAAGCGGTGCCGGATTTAGTTGTGATTGCCGATACTTGCCTGTGCGAGTACACGAGTCACGGTCACTGCGGTTATTTACAAGTTGGTGACTTGTCTGGTCGCGTTTTGAATGACCCGACGCTGGAGTTGCTAAAGAAAACGGCCGTTGCTCAAGCTAAGGCTGGTGCTGATATTATTGCGCCTTCCGGGATGATGGACGGTTTTGTGCAGGCGATTCGGGAAGGATTGGATGCGGCAGGGTATGAGGATATACCGATTCTTTCCTATGCTGCGAAGTATGCTTCAGCTTACTATGGCCCTTTCCGGGATGCTGCTGACTCGGCTCCTCAGTTTGGCGATCGCAGAACCTACCAAATGGACCCAGGTAATGCCCGCGAAGCGATTAAAGAAATTGAACTTGATATCGCTGAAGGTGCAGATATGCTGATGGTTAAACCCGCTTTAGCTTATATGGATATTATCTGGCGGGTGAAGGAAGCAACAAATTTACCAGTAGCGGCCTACAATGTCTCTGGGGAATACGCGATGGTTAAAGCCGCTGCTTTAAATGGCTGGATTGACGAACAGCGAGTTGTGATGGAAACTTTGACTGGCTTTAAGCGGTCTGGTGCAGATTTGATTCTCACCTATCACGCCAAAGATGCTGCTCGTTGGTTGTAATTTAGGCAATAGGTAAAGCCAGAATTAGCTGAAATTCAATTTAATTTCGGTGACGTTGGACACCAATCGGCTGCTGTGTGGTTAGTAAAATGACCCAGTACGAAAATCTAGGTTACTGATGACGATGGATTGCCGTCATATCCAGTTTTGTGACAATAAATCAAAGATCGACTTCAAACAACTGCTGGAGTTGTTTCAAATAGCCGCCTTCTGGGCGCAAAGTCGAAAAATTGAGGATTTAGAAGTGGCGATCGCTAACAGTGAGCCGGCGATCAGCGTCTGGGATGGCGATCGCATGATCGGATTCGCCAGAGCCACTTCCGATGGTGTCTACCGTGCCACTATCTGGGATGTGATCATTCACCCGGACTACCAAGGTGCAGGACTCGGACGCAAGTTAGTGGAAACACTTATCAGCCATCCCCGCCTGAGCCGAGTAGAGCGCGTTTACTTGTTGACTACCTATCAACAAGGCTTTTACGCCCGTATTGGATTTGAATATAGCAATCCCAGTACAACGATGGTGCTGTATAATAACCAGCCGGTAGCTGAGCCTCAGCCTGTCCAGGTTAGATAGTCTCTGGTGTCACGAGGGGAATCGAAAGCTGAAGCCTGGTAAGATTTTCTGGTGCTGAAGTAGCAGGGGTGTCGGCTGGTTGTCCCGCCACCACTTCTAGTCGTCCCTGCATGACTTCCAGCAAAGTTTGATTGATTAACAGATTCATCCCTGCTGATAGCAGTGGCTCTTTTACAGGCTGCTTGTCTGGATTTTTTACCTGTTCTTCTGTCTTTTTCTCGGTATTGAGCAAATCCACAGGCTCGCTCCAAGGGTGGGAGGTTCCCTCCCCTTGAACGTCAATCCAGATGTGGAGATAATCAGATGCTGGTGAGGGAGAACCCGAAACCCGAATGCTACCTCCGTCCATACGAGCGATCGCGCTATCAACTAAATTCAGCACCACTTGCTGTAACCGTCGCGGATCTGCCAAAACGTAAATTTCTGGATCAGGGGGCGATACTTCTAAGCGAATGCTGCGATTAGCTGCTTGCAGGTGCGTAAAGTTATAGACTTGCTCAAAAACATTAGCTATCTGTACGGGCTGAATTTCTAGCCGATTGGTGCCATGTTGGGTTTTGGCAACGGCAATAATTTCGTCTAAAAGTTTTACCAGTTTAAGTGCAGAGGCGTGAGCTTGGGCTATAAACTCTCGTTCTTCCTCTGGAGAGTCACACAAATCTGACAAAATTAGCTGATGTAGACCGATTAAACTGTTTAAGGGCGATCGCAATTCATGGGAAGTCCGCGCCAAAAAACCCGCTTTAAACTGGCCCATTTCTGTTGCCATGTTACAAGCAAGTTGGGTTTGCTTGAGTTCCTCTAAAATGGCTTCCAAGTTTGAGTTAGCGTCTTGGGGCATAAAAATATATCGGTTTTTAGATTTTGAGGATTGAGGAAAAGTTACCCTGTATGGGGAATTAGAAATTAATTATCAGAAAATATCTCTAATCAAGAGTCTTTAGTTCCCAGTTCCTTCCAATTTAACTGCTCCTTGCCGCAAAATTTCCCATTTGCTGTCTGTCCATTTGGCAACGGTGGAAGGAACACCAAGCGCCAATTTTTCAGTCTCTAATTCCGAGGGTGGCAGAGTTAAGACATTGGGAAACTGCGCTTCGATTTCGGTCATTGTTTCGAGGGGTGGTTCCCCAGAACGATTGGCGCTGGTAGTTGCTAAGGGGCCAGTTTGTGCCAGAATTTTACGAGCGATCGCGCAATTTGGCACTCTCACTCCTATTGTGCTGGGATCAGTCGGGTTCATGGTTCTTGGGACACACTCTGAAGCTGGCAATACTAACGTTATCGCTCCCGGCCAATATTGCAAAGCAACTTGTTGCCAAATCTCCCATTCCGCCGCACTTCCAGTTACAAAAGTCCATAAATCTGCTGGCGTTGCTCCCATCAAAATCAACGGTTTATCTCCACTCCGCTGTTTTGCCGTAAAAATTAGCTCTGAGTGTTCCGGCTGTACTGCTAATGCTGGTACTGTATCTGTGGGAAAGCTCACCAAACACCCAGAAAGAGCGCCTTTTATCAGGGCATCAATTGAAACTTGTACCATTCGATTTTGGATTGAATTTACCTTGATTTTCTGCTTTAAAATTAACTTACTATTATTAACTTTTTATTTTTTGCTATAGCCATTTTATGCTATATTTAGATAATGGAAATCTGTCTATTTTTTTAACTATTTACACATTTTTACTATTAATAAAATTACTTAAAACTTTATTATAAAGTTAAATATACCATATAAAAATAGGCATTTCAAGAAATTTCCTCATTTTTAATATAAGCAAGAGCAAAACGTTCAATTCCAGCGAAATCGGCATGAATTGAAATGTCGCAGTAACGCCCTTCTTCTTGCAACAATTGAACAACAGCATCGGCTTGTCCCGCCATCATTTCAATTAGCCAAATACCGCCCGGATTCAGAAATTCAGGTGCTTTCTCTACCAAATGGCGAATGCAATCAAGGCCATCCTTGCCCCCATCTAGGGCGAGATGGGGTTCGTGCTTCGCCACTTCCGGTTGTAGAGAAGGCACCAAACTGCTAGGAATGTACGGCGGGTTGGAAACCATGCCGCTGAGTTTGCCTTTGAGGGCGTGTAAAGGCTCCCACCAGGAACCTTGATAGAAATGAATCCGAGTGGCAAAACCCAGATTAAGAGCATTGTATTGGGCGATCGCAAGAGCCTCAGGGCTAAAATCGACGGCATGAATTGTTGCCTGTCTTAAGCCATCTGCTAAACCAAGAGCGATCGCGCCACTACCTGTTCCCAAATCTGCCCAGTGTCCTTGCTTTAAACTTTGCGTAACTTGGCTTTCTTTAGCAGCAGTAACTGCCAAATCAATCAGATATTCTGTCTCCGGTCGGGGAATCAACACCGCCGGAGTTACCGCCAAAGAAAAATTACGCCAAGGTGTAACACCAGCGATGTACTGTATCGGCAAGCGATCGTAAATTCGCCGTTGCCACATCTGGGTTAAGACTGACAACGGCAGCTTTACCTTTATCTGGGTTCTGCCTTGGAAAGAATCTAACCGCAGCGCCAACCGATTTACATCGGCAACTTCTAAAAGCAGCCAGTCTACTTCAGTTGGGTCAACATCAGCAGACTTAGCCACATCTCTTGCCCAGTTGCGCCAAGACAAGAGTTCCCGACCTGAAACTGTTGGCGACTGCGGGTCATTCATATCTCAACGTCTGGGTTGTTGAGGTCTTGTTGCTGGCTGTTGTTGTTGAGGTCTTGCTGGCTGAGCTTGATTCTGCCCAGCTGCGGGTTGCAGGGTGCGGATAAATTGTATTGACTCCTGCGACGGATACAAGACAATTTTGCTTAGACCAGGATCATTGCTGGTTAGCAAGGTTTGAATAACACTTTGCAAATCCACCACCTGAATCTCAGTGTTAGCTGCTTCAGCAGGGACAGCTTGCTTAAAGCGGTCTATGAGAGCCACGGCTTGCTGTTTGTCAAAATAGAAAGGAATAAACCGCTCATTGCCCAGTGGAATAGTCAGATAGTTATTATCTTTTTTAAACTTGGGTACAAAGAGGGGAATACCATTAAATTGCTGCCCTTGTTGACCGCTCTGAGTCAGCAGCGTTCTTGCCAATTCAACCTGCTGCTGCGCGGGAACTAGAGTAAAAACTGTACCATCTGGCTTCTTTTTACTGGCTTGAGCCATCGTGTAAAAGTCTCCCAAGGACACGGCAACCACCTTCATTGTGTTTGCCAGCTGAGGATTCTCCTTTTTCAGCCGGTCGTCGAGAAATTTTTGAGCATCTTGCTTGCTGACAAAAAAGCCCACCTGTGAAACAGTCTGGTTTTCGTTCTTTATCGAGCGAACCACGAAGTCACCTTGAGCATTGGTGAGCGTAAATACGGGTACTTCAGCTAACTTTTTTACGACCTGATCTTCTGGCAATGCGATCGCCCGCAGATTTTCCATTGCAGGTAGTCCTCCCAGGAGGATACCGCCAACTAGACCCAGTGTTGCGCCCAAACGAACTAATGATTTCATCAGAATTCCCTCAAATTTTTCCTTTGGATACCTCGTCTTACCAAATAGAGTCCAGACCAGGCGAAATGTTTCCTCTTTTAAGCCGTCCCCGTTCATCCGGGTCAAATTTTGTTTCTAACTAAACTGTATCTGTTCTGCTGTTTTGTGGCGACTGCCATTTTTGAAAACTTTAATCCCCCATATACTACTTCCTGACACCTAATGTCAATAGAATATTAGTGATCGCTAATATTCTCATCCTCAATGCGTTCTACTGGAAAATAGGATTCCCTAAGTAGTGGTGCTGTGTCATGACGGCGAATTGTCACCTTACAATGACTATTTAAGCTTCGCCTCGGTTCCAGCCCCTACTTCCCTAGGTTATCCGCTTTTTTCCCACGGCAGCATCTGATTGTTACATACCTGCTCATATCCTGAGAAATCCACACACCAAAATTATAAAAAAGCTCTCCGATTTCGGTTGCCTTGAGGCGCTAATTATTTTTACTACCAAAAATTGTGATGACCGGATTTAAAAAGGGTTTGTAAGTTTAAATGTTCGCAGGCTTGAGGTGTTCTAGCGCTTGTAATCCCTGTAAGGTAATGAATGAGTTACTAGCTAATAGCTCCTTTTTGATACCCAATTTACAGGCTATCGAGAAGGGCATTAGGCAGCGTCTAGCCCTTTTTTCAGTTGTGCTATCAACTACTATGCAGCCAACTGCCGTGCTTTTCTCACTTGAGTTTGCTTGGCTACTCATTCTTCAGCAATTGTTGACCTTTTTTCAAGTTTGCTAACCGAACGATTAACAGAATACTCATCCTAAGAGAACGCCACCAATCCTTTGACCCGGCTCTCCTAAAATAAAAACCCCAAAACCTAGACTAATCAAGGGTTTTGAGGTTTTTATTTTAATCGGGATGACAGGATTTGAACCTGCGGCATCCTGCTCCCAAAGCAGGCGCGCTACCAAGCTGCGCTACATCCCGTTCAAATTGAGCGATCGCATTTTGAATATTTTGTACATTACTTTATGTACTCATACTGCGCCGGCGACCTTTGCTTATTATAGCGTACTTGCTGACTTTTAGCTCACCCATTTTCAAATTAATCTGGATACCAAAACATTCCTTTAATCCCTTCCGGGTCTGCAATAAAATTTATTCCCCGATAAAAATCCACAACTTGAGGATCAGCGAACAGAGTAATGTTACTTATATCTTCGCTGCGAAGTTTCTTGATAGCGTACTTCATTAATGCCTTACCCAGCCCTTTGCCTTGGAAATCTGGGTGAACTACCACATCCCAGATAGTGGCATTGAAGGCATGGTCAGAAGTGGCACGAGCAAAGCCAACTAGCCGTCGCTGAGTTCCCCGCACGTCCCACATTGAAACTACAAGGAAACTGTGTTCAATAGCTTTCTTTACCTTGCGTAACGGTCGCCGCGACCAGCCAACCGCATCGCAGAGTTCTTCCAGTTCATACAGGTCAATGTCGCGCTCAGTGCTAAAAAAGATGCGAGAACCATTGCCTGTGCGATCGCCTGCACCTTCCATAGCATAACCTTCACCAGGCGTCATCTTCGACGCGGTGCTGCTGTCAGAACCGCTAAACAAGCTTTTCCAAAAACCCATGCAGGTGTGGCTAAGGTATTTATATTTTCCTGTTCCTACCGAGCGGTAGAATTCCCACCTTACAGATGAGACTTGCTGATTTACTGATCCCAGTTAACGCTGAAAGAAGCTTAACTTCTAGCGCCAATCACCCCATCTTCACAGGTATTAATGCCCATGTAGGAATGAGAGTAAGGAAGCAATCTAATAAATCAATTGATATTGCCAGAATCGCGTACACTTTTTGATAGTGAGATAGTTGCAGTATCTGAGATACCTCTTATTGCTGCGAATCTGAGCCAAACATCACGAAATAGATGATAACACAATTGCCCTGTCTTTTAACTCACTACAAGCGTTGCTTATCCACATCGCTTGCGGTGTTGGAGCAAGTACAGCGCAATCAGGCAAGACTTTAGTTAGACTGGGGTCTTGAGGGTTCACACTCCGCAGCTTTTCTCTAAATCCTAACCTACCTCTGTTGTTGGAAGGGCAGAAGGCACCAGTTCCTCATGACTTAAGTAGTAGGCTTAAAAAAGAAAATTATGTACGGGCAGCTTCTAATGATACTACTGTTTAGTTACTTCACCTTGAGGAGTTTTAGAACAAAACCCGTAACGGCTATTGGCACCAACTTAGGAAACTTTACCGGAAGCGGGTATCGCGTAGGTAATTTTTTTAGGATTTGTGAGAGATTAACCAGAAGAGAAGGTTCTTTGGTGAAAGGGACTTGGCTCTATGTCCCAAAATGCTTTTAATCTGGCAAGCGAGTCTTGACCCCCATCTATGGCAGCGGGTTTAAAATCATCGACAATGGAACTCCTGAAGCGCTTTAATCGGGCGTTTCCTCAGTTTTACGAGCAGTTTGTCAGTAGTGAGATCCAGCTACAAAATCTTAGACTCGCCTATCGGCTCTACAAAACTAGGAGAGCTGTAATTGAGCTGAAACCTGAAGGTAATAAAAGTGCCTTGCATTTTGCTTACCGCAACCAATCTTTTCTACTAAGTGATATTTTTGGGGTTCTGGCTGCCTATGGGCTGACCATCCACAGTCTCAGTCTGTACGGTCAGATATCCCCGCCCATGCTGGTTTTTATCAAACTTGTGGTGTCTCGTGGTAGCAAAGCACTGACAGACAAAACTTCAGAAAATGTCTGCCGCGCCATTCGGGAGGCTTTGGCTGGGCGTTTTGAAGTAGAAGAGATGCTGGCCGTAGAATTTAACCTAGACGCTGGTTTAGAACAGGTGGAAACGGAATTTTATGTAGATCCTGTATTCCATCTGCCAGCGCTGTTAATTGAGGCAGACAACCAGCCTGGTTTGTTTTATAAGGTGATGTACGCTATCTGGCAAGAGGATTTACTGGTCGTCAATGCTAACTTGCTAGTCTGGCGGGGGCGAACCCGCTTGATTCTCTACTTGTTGGGGCCTAATGAAAGCATAATCCCGGAGTATTTGGGGCAGAAAATTGCTGAAAGTGTGCGACAGCGATTGCTGGGGCGCAGATTTTAATAAGCTGACGGCTAATAGGTAAATGGCTTTTGATAAGCCATTAGCAACTGACCTGTTAACTAAGGAAGGCGGAACTTCAGGATAGGATCAATATATGGCAACTATAGAAATCCTGGGAGTTCGGCACACCTACGATTTGACGGCTCCCACTGCAACATCTACCCCTGTCTTGGTCTTCATTCACGGCTGGCTCTTAAGCCGTCGGTATTGGCAACCGTTAATTGACCGACTCTCGCCAGATTATCAGTGTCTATCTTATGATTTACGAGGGTTTGGGGGTTCCCAGCCTCCGCCAAAAGAACATAGGCAGGAAGCAATAAAAAATAGAAACAGGGAGAATCTTGCCGAGACGCGATCGCTTTTGTCTAAAACTGGGGAAAATCAAGAATCTCTCAGTTTAAGCCTTTGGCAGTACACTCCAGCTGCCTATGGCCGCGATTTGGGCATTTTGTTACAAAAGCTGAATATTTCTAATGCTTGGCTGATTGGTCATTCGTTAGGCGGTAGCATTGCCCTTTGGACAGCAGATCAGCACCCCGATCGTGTCAAGGGCGTTGTCTGCATCAATGCTGGCGGTGGGATTTATCTCAAGGAAGCATTTGATCGGTTTCGGGCTGCTGGTCAGCAGTTGTTGAAAGTTCGCCCGCGTTGGCTGTGCTATGTGCCGGGGATTGATTTGCCCTTTACGCGGGCGCAGGTGGCGCGTCCGATTGCTAGGGTTTGGGGACGGCAGCGGCTGATTGATTTCCTCACGGCTGACCAGGAAGCGGCGCTCTTGACTTTGCTGGATTCGACGACGGAAGCAGAAGTGAACCGCTTACCGCAAGTGGTTTCGCGCCTATTGCAGCCTGTTTATTTCATTGCTGGTGCTAAGGATACGGTGATGGAACCCCAGTATGTGCGTCATCTGGCAAGCTTTCATCCGCTGTTTCAGGCTTGCGGTTATAACGTTATGGAAATTCCTGATTGCGGACATTTGTCGATGGTGGAGCAACCAGAGACAGTTGCTACCCAAATTCGCAATATTCTGGCGGCTCATTCTTCGTAGAAAGAATAAACCATCCCAAAGATAGGGTAGGTGTAGCGATCGCTAATCCTATCCTTGGGACAAGACTGCCTCTTATGCTTTTATCAAGAATTCTGGGCTTTTTGCTTTGTTTAGCTTTCAGACTTAAGATAGATAACCCATAAATTAAGTCAGCTTTATATTTTATCAAGCTAAAATTGTTAAACTAGAAAAGTTTACAAAGATTTAAGCATTATGAGCGATCGCAGCCAGACAATCCAAATCTCACCAGAGTTTCCTGACGAACAGCTACTGGCTATTTGTGAGGCAGCGGATGTGATCGCCTGTGAGTGTCCTAGCTATTTGGTACAAATTTTGAACCAGGTGAGAGAATTTCGCCGCTACACCAAGGAATGTATCGACCACTTTCCGGACAATGCTGCTACTCATCACTGGCTTAGCGAACAGGTTAGTCAGGTGGAAATGCTACTGTGTTTAACTATTTATGAGCTTTTACAGAAAGAAAACCTCATAGATGAGGATAATCAGCTAAATCTGCAACAGCTGTCCGAAAGAAATCGGGAGATCGCGTTGAGCAAAGTTCCCTGCTAGTCTCCGTTTTGGGATATACAAAACATTATTAGATGAAGGGACTGGCGACTAGGGGCTGGGAGCTGGAGACTGGGAGAGTTACCAATCCCAATTCCCAATTCCCCATCCCCAACCCCTAGTAAAGCTGCATGACATCGGTAATGGCAAGGCGGGACTGAACACCCAAAGTCAACCGGGAGGTATGACCCCGATTAAGGTGTTCAGCGGCAGCACAGCCAATCATTGCCGCATTGTCGGTGCAAAACTTGAGATCCGGGAATAGTACCCGCAGGTTGCGAGTGGCAGCAGCGGCAGCTAGATGGCTTCTTAGTCCGCTGTTAGCAGCGACACCGCCACCGATAACGATAGTTTCAAGACCGTAGTCAATAGCGCAAGCGATCGCTCTTTTAGTCAAACTTCGCGATACACTCTCTTGGAAACTCGCAGCAATATCTTTCACTGGCAGCAATCCACCCTGCTGCTGCAACTTTTGCACCAGCCGCAACACCGCCGTCTTTAAGCCACTAAAACTAGAATCGTAGGGATGATAACCGCCACCAGGCAAGCCCACATTTCCCTCCGGTAAAGGATAAGCTTGGGGATTTCCCTCTTGCGCCAGTCGGTCCATTACTGGCCCCCCAGGATAGCCAAGATTTAACAATCGCGCCACCTTATCAAAAGCTTCACCCGCAGCATCATCGCGGGTTTCCCCCAGCGTTTCGTACACACCGCAATCTTTGACATAAATCAAGCTAGTGTGTCCGCCAGAAACCAATAGACACAAAAAAGGCGGTTGTAAAGCTGGGTCGCTTAGATACGAAGCATAAATATGACCCTCCAAATGATGGATGCCGACAAAAGGTTTCTGGTGGACGATAGCAAGAGTTTTAGCAGTAGTCAAACCTACTAACAACGCTCCCACCAAACCCGGTGCTGCGGTTGCTGCAATTCCATCAATTGCCTCCCATTCAACTTGAGCATCTTGGAGAGCTTGTTCTACACAAAAGTTAATAGTTTCGACGTGCTGACGCGAAGCTACTTCCGGCACAACGCCGCCATACTGCTGATGGACAGAGATTTGGGAGGAAACGACGCTACTGCAAACTTCACGATTTTTAACAATCGCTACTGCTGTTTCGTCACAACTTGTTTCAATCGCTAATACTGTTGTCATTTACTGCTACTTAAATATGACGATTTTTAACAAACGCTACCGCTGTTTCGTCACAACTTGTTTCAATCGCTAATACGGTCGCCATTCACTGGTACTTTAATATATCGATACATGATTGCTTTCGTACAAACGAGCGCCTTGTTTTGTACACAAACATTGTCAAGTTGTAACAAAAGGAAACAATCCTATGAGACGATTGTTAGCTTTGATTTTTGCCATTTGTATTTGGGCTAACTTTGCCCCAAGTGCATCTGCTGATGAAGTGGCTGGACTGGTGCCTTGTAGCGAGTCTCCAGCGTTCCAGCAACGTGCTGAAAACGCCCGTAAGACTAACTTCGACCCTGATTCCGGACGTAAGCGCTTTGAGCGTTATGCTCAGGCATACTGCGGCCCAGAGGGTTTACCCCACTTGATTGTAGATGGTCGCCTAAATCGTGCTGGTGATTTTATCATTCCTAGCATTCTGTTTCTATATATCGCAGGTTGGATTGGTTGGGTTGGTCGCTCTTACATCCAATCGGTGAAAAAAGAAGCTTCACCAGAGATGAGAGAAATCATCATTGATGTTCCACGGGCAGTAAGCTTGATGCTCTCCGGCTTCACTTGGCCTTTGGCAGCAGTCAACGAATTACTCACAGATAAATTGACTGCCAAAGAAGATGAGATTCCTGTCTCAATTCGCTAGGTTTCATTGAAATCGTTGACTTGTTTTGGAGAATAATTCATGCAGTTGCAATATTTCATCAAGTATCTTTCCCTAGCCCCGGTTCTAGGTATTGTTTGGATATCCGTTCAAGCAGCTCTTTTGGCTTTCTTTATCTACTATTTCCCAGACCTGCTTTTCCATCCAATGCCGTAAGCTTTTTAGTCATTAGTCATTAGTTATTAGCTGCTTTTAATGACTAATGACTAATAGAATGAAATTACCCTCACTAAAGGTGAAGAAAATTATGGTACAAGCAATTAGTGACTCAAAAAATCGTCCCAGCGATATCAGAAATCGGGAAGTTGTTCACATCGCTGGCGACCCGCAAAATGGCAATTTAGCAACACCGATTAATGCTTCCGGTTTCACGAAAGCTTTCATCAATAACTTGCCAGCCTATCGTAAAGGTCTGTCACCCTTCCGCCGTGGACTAGAAGTTGGCATGGCTCATGGTTATTGGCTGATTGGCCCGTTTGCTAAGCTGGGCCCACTGCGGGACACCGATGTGGCGAATTTGGCTGGTTTGATGTCAACGGTGGGCTTGATTGTCATTTTGACAATTTCCCTATCTCTGTATGCCTCTAGTAATCCTCCCGAACCCACACAAACGATTACAACACCTGCTCCCGACGCTGCCCTGAAAACACAGGAAGGTTGGAATGAGTATGGCAGTGGTTTTCTGATTGGTGGAATTGGCGGCGCGGCATTCGCCTACCTGTTGATTTCTAATGTAGAAATTCTCCAGAACCTCTTCAATGGGTAACTCTGTAAAAGAGCGAACAGTAGTCTGGAAGCCTTTTGTTATAAAAGGCTTTCAGTATTAAAGACTACTAAATGAACCCTGCCCATGCCGTGAGGGCAGGGTTCGTCTTTTTGTGCAGAAGGAGAGCGATCGCATTTATCCTTAATGATGTTGGACAAAGGGAAAGTTTTACCGTCATGCCACGTTTAGCGCTGCTGAGTGTATCTGATAAAACCGGGCTAATCGATTTCGCCCGTCAGCTAGTAGAATTTGAGTTTGATATCATCAGCAGTGGTGGAACAGCCAAAGCCCTAAAAGATGCTGGGCTAAAAGTAACAAAAGTTTCTGATTACACGGGGTTTCCGGAGATTTTGGGGGGACGAGTCAAAACGCTGCATCCCCGGATTCATGGCGGTATCTTAGCGCGTCGGGATTTGCCGCAAGATGTGGCAGATTTGGAAAATCACCAAATTCGTCCGATTGATTTAGTGGTGGTGAATCTATATCCTTTTGAGCAGACTATTGCTAAACCGGGTGTAACTTTGCCGGAGGCGATTGAGCAGATTGACATCGGTGGCCCTGCTATGTTAAGGGCATCTGCAAAAAACTTCCAGCATCTAACGGTGTTGTGTAATCCAGCTCAGTACGATGCTTACTTGAAAGAATTAAAAGAGTATGGTAAAGAGGCATCTTTAGAG
This sequence comes from Trichocoleus sp. FACHB-6, assembly GCF_014695815.1. NCBI lineage: Bacteria > Bacillati > Cyanobacteriota > Cyanophyceae > Leptolyngbyales > Trichocoleusaceae > Trichocoleus > Trichocoleus sp. FACHB-6. The sequence goes on along the minus strand of NZ_JACJOY010000012.1, from coordinate 33,277 downwards.
TTTCGGCAAGCTTGTGCTTGCGAGGCATTTTCCCACACTGCGGACTACGATCGCGCGATCGCATCCTACCTCCACCTCTTTGCCAGCAAACAGAGGGAAGAAAGCGAAGAAACAAGCTTTACCCTTTCTGGAAACCAGCTGCAATCGCTACGCTATGGCGAAAATCCCCATCAAGCGGCAGCGTGGTATCAAACTGGAACCGTTGCCTCTGGATGGGCAGCGGCGACAAAACTCCAGGGAAAGGAACTGAGTTACAACAATTTAGTTGATTTAGAGGCAGCGCGGCGAATTATTGCTGAATTTACAGATAAGCCAGCGGCAGCAATTCTCAAGCACACGAATCCCTGCGGTGTGGCTGTGGGAGATAGCCTGTCTGAGGCTTATGAAAAGGCTTTCAATGCTGATGCAGTTTCAGCTTTTGGTGGGATTGTAGCCCTAAACAAGTCAATTGATGAACCGACAGCAACAGCGCTGACGAAAACATTTTTAGAATGTGTTGTAGCACCGGGTTGTACCCCAGAGGCGCAGGAAATCCTGGCAGCTAAGTCTAAGGTGCGGGTTTTGACTTTACCAGATATGGGTGCTGGCCCGGAAAATACAGTGAAAGCGATCGCTGGTGGTTTTCTGGTGCAAGCTGCCGATGATGTTGTGGAAACCCCCACGGAGTGGCAAGTTGTCACCCAAAAGCAACCGACTCCAGATCAACTCGAAGAATTGCTATTTGCCTGGAAGATTTGCAAGCACGTCAAGTCTAATGCAATTGTAGTAACACGCGATCGCGCTACCTTAGGAGTTGGTGCCGGACAAATGAATCGCGTCGGCTCGGTTAAAATTGCCCTTGAACAAGCTGGGGAAAAATCTCAAGGTGCCACCCTTGCCAGCGATGGTTTTTTTCCGTTTGATGATTCGGTGCGAACAGCAGCCGCGGCAGGAATTGTGGCTATTGTTCAGCCGGGTGGCAGTATGCGCGATCAAGATTCGATTCAAGCAGCGGATGAATTGGGTTTGGTGATGGTATTCACTGGTGTGCGTCATTTCTTGCATTAAGAGTGTCAGTTATCAAAGTGTCACTTGGCATACCCCTTGGTTGGATTGAACAGGGATATGCTTCTCTTGTGTGAGGAGCGAGCTTAAAGGAAAAAGCGCCTGGGGTCGAAACACGGCAAGACTCCCAGGCGCTTTTTCATTGGACAGAAATGTTAAGGGTGTCCACTTTCTAAAGTGTCACTCTCCAGAGATATTCTTGAATTGAACAGGGATATGCTCTTCTTGTGTGAGGAGCAAGTTTAAAAGAAAAAGCGCCTGGGGTCGAAACACGGCAAGACTCCCAGGCGCTTTTTCATTGGAAAGCCTAAAAGGGTGATAAAAGTATAAATCCTTATCTACTATACATTTCTAAAATCAATCATCGTCTGCCGATAGGGATCTGGTAATCCAGTGTCATAACATTTACCTTTGACAACATATCCTGTCATTCCCTCCTCTTTACACAATTTGTCGAGACAGGATGTTAGTTGAAATTCACCTTTTTCATCGCGGGTGTTGTTGTTGATGTTTTCTTCCAGAAAGTCAAAAATTTTCGGTGTTAGTACATACAAACCAAATATACATAAGAACTGATCTTCTGCCATTCCCTCTACACGAAGATGCTGGAGTGCATACTCAATTGTCGGTTTTTCGGAGAGTTGAGTCACGGAAAGAATTGAGTTTAACTCCTGCCAATTTCCTGTAACACAGCCAGATTTATAAAGGCTTTCTGCTGGAAGCGTAGTCAAACTAACAACGCTTTGATTAGCTTTTTCGTAAATATCTAAAATTTGACGTGCACACGATGTTCCCGTATCAGATGAGTAAACATGATCGCCCAGCATCAGCAGAAATGGCTCATCTTTTACCCATTCTTTGGCACAGAATACAGCATAACCGTAGCCTTCCGGTTTGTCTTGATTTAAAATCGTAATTCGGCTCCCTAAATCTTGGAGATACTGGCTGTATTCCTGATTTTGGGGTGATAGCTTCTTATAAAGTTCTGGTGCGAGTGGCGCTTTAAAGAAATCTTCAAAAAGTCCGCGATCGCTTGGTTGCACAACTATCCCAACTTCTTCTATACCGCCACTAATGGCTTCTTCAACAATCGCCATAATTACAGGCTTAGCACGACCATCTTTATCAATAATTGGAAAAAGTTCTTTTTTCACTGCTTTGGTAGCTGGAAACAAACGAGTGCCGAAACCACCAGCCGGAATCACGGCTTTGCGAATTTTTTTATCCGAATTAACTGTTAAACTTAAAGCTTGCATTTGAGGAAAATCCCGGTTAATTATTTCTATGACTTGTTGCTGGCTTTCTTCATCTTTAACAATAAATTGTACTGTGCCATCCCCTTGCGAACCAACGCCTTTCCCCCCTAAAACATAGGGTTTAAGTGGCTCATAATTGAGAATTTGATGTAAGATAGGAGCGGTTAATTGGGAAGGACAGGCGGGAATTAAATGTTTGTCAAATTGGGTTTGGGCAATTTCCATCAAAGTACCAATTTCTTCAGCATCCCCTTTTTGTAGCGCGTCTACTGCTTGTAGAGTAATTTGAGAACTGATTGAACCAAGATATTTCTGTACATTTTGTTGCACTGCATTGGTGGCTAAGGGATAACACTGATTTAGCTGACGCAGTATTTCCTGCGTATTTTTGCCAGCACCAAGATCCACAATTACAAAAAACAGACTCTTTCGTATTTTAAGCTCAATGACATCAGCGCGATCGCCATCAAAGACCATCAGGATTGGTTGATTTCCGTAAGCACAAGCCTGATCCATCCGTCCACATCCCGAAGGCGTGGTAATTTCACCGAGATAGGCAAACTCCATCTCTTCCCGAACCGTCATCTTTAAGTCATACACGCGATTGAAGGCCCGCGCCACCAGGACACAAATTGCCGCACTCGACGATAGCCCTTTTTGAATCGGCAAATCTGTCAGATAATTGTCGATTTCCAGCCCTTTAACTTGGTAGTGACTGAGAAGTTGGTAAGCAACACCAGCAGCATAACTCCAAAAACCGCCCTTTTGAGCTTCCGCAAGTAAAACCTCTGTTTCCATCGGCAGATTCAAAGTTTTACGGGTGCCGTTACTCACAGAAGCGTGTAGAATCAGCTGAGTTGGATGCGCCTTAACTTCGGCATAAAGTCCCTGATTTGTACCAACCAGCAGCGTGTAGCCTTTCTCTAGATTAGGATTGACCCGGCGATAGCCACCCGCCCAATCGCTGTGTTCGCCAAACAAACACAAGCGACCTGGAACAAAAATTTTCAATAATTTCCCCTCCAATCTTTGCCCCTAGCATTTAGCTGTTGTTCGCCGTTTGAATTTAACCCTAATTTCCTTACATCATAAATCCGATAGTTTTGATTCTGAATGGCAACGGGATAATTTTGTGCGTAGTAAGATTCATTCGCCTGAAGATTTTTTAACTCACCAGGGCCAATAGCTACATAACTTATTTTATATTGGTTTAACAATTTCTCTGCCTCTGCACCTCCTTTAAACATGACTGCTATATCCTTTTCTCTTTGCTGATACAAAAAACCATAGGTGAACACCCATCCAGGGTAGCCCATTAGGATTGATCTTGCACCCCACATCATTACTGGATGATTATGGTCTGTTGAAGTCAGAAATATAGCTAAAGGATCAGTTTTTTCTCGGATTTCTGCTCCTAGCTTAATATCCTCAGCGTTAGCCAGTTGAACTTGATTGCGGTCAATTCTCTGAAGGCGTATGAGTTCCAGCGATCCTGTAAAGGTGAGTACAATTGCGATCAACACGACATCAAATCGGCTAAAAGTTCTACCACCTCTTCTCCACCCCCAGGAAAGAGTAACAGCGGCTAAGCCGGAAAACCCTAAATATGCCCACATAAATATTTTAGTATTATCAAATCTCATGGGCTGGAATAAGAAGAAGTTGGCAAGTATAAATAATAAGAAAAAGCTAAAAAAGAAGGTTTTAATAATTAGAGGCTGTTTTCTCAGCAAGAAAAATCCGAAAACGGCTATGGGTAACATGATTCCCCATAACTGTATCCACATTTTTAACCAACCAATTAATCCACCTGTAGATGTCCATCCTGGCAACCACTGAAAAAATTGTGGATTCTCAATTCCTCCAGAGATAAACATCAAATAGAGGGAAATTGAGATAATTGCAGCGGGAACAGCATAAAACAACAATTCTTTCCATCTTTCATAGGAGATAAGGCATAAAGAGCCTGTAACAACAATAATGACTATAAAACTATGGATATGAATAATTGGCAATAATCCCGCTAATGTTCCTAATACAAGCAAAATTCTTCTATTACCTATAGCTTGCTTTCTATTTAAAAGAATATAAACTAAACCAGTCATTATCCAAAGCGATATTGCCATTCCCAGCAAAAATGCTCGTTGCGGTATCAGCATCCCGACAACAAAATTTCCGGAATATACTTCATAAGGAATGGCATTACTGTATTCCTGTTCTGGATACAGAAGCATCTTCAGGCTGGGATTCTTGGAAAAATCTTTTAAGAAGTTGATAAAACCCAATCCGGCTGAAAGAAAGAAGATAGATATGGCAACAAGAGTTTGCTTTTTGGATTTCAACACTATATAAAATAGTGCATACATACCAGTCAACAAAAAGAAGACATAAATCAACGATGGAATAATAAATGCCATATCCATCGAGAATCCTACTCTTACTAGCATTCCCGAAATAAAATTAACCAGGAATGGATAAGTTAATTTTCCTCCAGCATATACAGGGTGATAAGCAAACCAATATTGGGGGTCTTTGTGAGCAAAAATTGAAACCATGCCAATGTGTAGCGCCCAGTCTCCCCAGACATTTTTGTGACCCACATATAAACCATCCGGTTTATATGCAATCATCCGAATAAATACAAGAAAAAAGTAAAGTCCCCAGGTTGCAAAGAGAACTAAAAGAGCTTTTTTATGAGATTGGTAAATTTTGAGTAATGACTTCATAATCCAGATGAATAGATAAGTAGGGTGGACAATGCCCACCCTAGGTATTAAATCCAAGAACGGAACCACATACGGCTTCCAAAGCTTTCCGGAGACAAGGGGAGTCCCAAATATAGTGGCATCCAGTACACAAAAGCTAGCAAAATCGCAAAGATAATAGTGACTCCTATAGCCCGAAGCCAGAGATTATAACTTTGCACGTAGCTATCAACTATCCACGCGATCGCTAAAAATGCAAAAATAGCAGCACCCATGTAATGATACAGAAAAGCGCAGCGAGTCACTTTTACCCAAGGCAGCAGGTTGGCAACATAATTTAATATCAAAAATAGGGCAACCCCAAACTCGGTTGATTGAACTAAAGAAAGGTTATGATTTGTAGTTGCCCTGATGATTCGCTGGGATAATATCAATAGTAAGATCGCGATCGCTAGCGTTGAAAGCCACCATAAAGCCGGATTCCCCATCGCGTGTACATCAAAGTAAACCACCTTTGGGGGGCTAGGCGGGAAAGGAGAAATTAAAGATGAAACTGGTTCTGGAGTCTTACCAACTTTTTTAAAAAAATACCCAACCGGGCGCATCATCCAGGGCCAGGTGTACCAGGCAGAACAGTAAGGATGTATATTTACATCTCCTCCAACCCGTTGATGATAGCCCAGAATTTGCTTTTGCATTTCCCAGAATCCGCGTTCTGGATTTAGTTGTATGTGGGGAATCCAAGCTAGGCGGTAAACCACAGCGGGAATAGCACCCAACTCAAAAAGCATATGCCTAAAATCAATCTCCGTTAGCTTTTGGATGAAAGTTAAATTCTCTAACTCTTGTAGGGGTATTTCCTCGCCTGTATTGAGTACAGAATTTTCCTCTTTAATACTTAATTTTTTATATTTATTCTTTTCTATCCATCTAATTACCCAAGCAGATATCCAAACTAGATAGATACCAAGTAGAAATCCCAGACCATTCCACTTGACAGAAATGCAAGCACCGAAGCAGATACCAGATAAAGCTAACCAAATCGCGCGTCGTCCAGCACCGCTATTCAATGCCATCAGGAACAATAATTGCCCCAGCAGCCCAAAGATAATCAGGTAGACATTTATCAAAGCATAGCGGGACTCTACCAAGAACAGACCATCGGCTGCCATAAACAGGGCTGCAATCAAAGCATAACTGCGGCGGTGACTCAACTGATAAGCGATCGCTGCCACTACCAACGGAATTAAAGAACCTGTAAAGGCGTTTAGCCAACGGTAACTCCAAGGAGAAAGCAAAGAACCCGTCAACTGGTTACGTGCATCGTTCCCGAAGGGAAGCAGGCGACTCAGCCAGATACCAACAGCGATTAGGTATTTACCCAAGGGCGGGTGAACGTCAAAGAAAGGCGTATTGGTTAAGTAGTTATTGCCATACTTAGCAAAGTAAACTTCGTCAAACACCAGGGTGTTAAATCGGCTTAATCCCCAGAACCGCAAAAACGCTGACAGCAAAAATACCCCAGCCATCCCAATCCAGAACCAGGGGACAGACGACTGGGAAGGAGCTTTAGATAAATTCATAAAACCGCCTTGGAAAAAATAGTGTATTAGACAACCGCAAGAAAGCTTGGATAACCCCGGAGGCTTAGCTGATTGCCAATTTTATAGGGTATTTTCATTAAATCTTAGCTTGCTAATTATTTTTTACCTGTATCTATAGCATTCTTAAATGTTTCGTGAAGGCAAGATACGCGACTTCTCTAAGAAGTCGCGTATCTAAAGGGCTGGATCACAACTCTGGCGAGGATTGCTATAGCTTGTGCAGGCTTGATACCATCCGCGAGGCTCAAAGGTTAGCCTAGCTTGCTTCTGGCTCACTGTCCTTTGTTGTAGCTGCTAACAGTTTATGTAAATACACTTAGCTTGAAAGGGTCTTTGCCGGATATTTACCAGTTTTTGACTATATTTTTTAAGTAAAAACTACATTAATTGTTTATAACTTCATCAAATAATCCGCAAATTTACGTAGCGTTTTTATTTCTACTGCGGCTTTTCCAATTTTGCGGCTAGATGGAGCAATCAAAACTTGTGCAAATTTACTAATTTTTCATAAAGGCAAGACTTAAATGAACTTTCGATAAACTTAAAGTTATCAGTTTATGGAAAATAGTTATCAGAAAGAATTACGTAAAGATGCAATGAATTTTAAAAAAAAATGTAGACAGTAAAATCACTAACATATAAGCTCTTATTCATCAGCTTAAAAACTACTGCTGGTGTTCCTACGAGGTTTTACTGATCATGAAAAATTCTCTTTTTAGTTCATTTTTACCTGGTGTTTTGGCTGGTGCGACTCTTGTCATTGCATCTTCTCAGTTTGCCCCTGCCAATGCCTTTACCTTCACTCAGAGAGGTGACACGGCTGGAAATCCATCAGGTCAGCCACTATTTGATGTTGGTATTACCACTGCTGATATTGGTCAATCCTTCAATGTGGATTACTTTCTAGCGGGTAGCGGCAGCCGAGCAGATTTAAGTGCTACAAGTATTTTTACAGTAAATAGCCTGACATCCAATCTTCTGTCGTTAACTCTTAATCTTACTAATTTAACAGCAGCATCTTTCCAGGCATCTATAGTAGCTTTGGGATTCAGCGTGACTCCAGATGCTACTTCTGTAAGCTTCACTCAACAAGGCTCAGTTTTTAATCAGGCTGAAGTCCAAAAAGGTCAGCAGAATTTTCCTGGCGGCTTCAAAGATATTGATGTTTGTATTTTTGCAGCAAATAATTGTGAAGGTGGCAATGTTAACCAGGGTCTACAATCAGGCAACAAATCTGATACCTTTACTATCGCTATCGGAGGCAATTTTGGCGCAACACCTTCAGTTACTCTGGATGCTTTCCCGATTAAGTTTCAAACTCAAGCAGGTAGCTTTGAGCTAGCTGGAAGACCAAAACCAACCCCAACTCCAACTCCAACCCCAACCCCAACTCCGACTCCAACTCCAACCCCAACTCCGACTCCAACTCCAACCCCAACACCAACACCAACTCCAACCCCAACACCAACACCGACTCCAACCCCAACTCCGGAACCAACCCCAACCCCAACTCCGGAACCAACCCCAACTCCAACTCCGGAACCAACCCCAACTCCAACTCCGGAACCAACCCCAACTCCAACTCCGGAACCAACCCCAACTCCAACTCCGGAACCAACCCCAACTCCAACTCCGGAGCCAGTGCCTGAGCCAAGAACAATGGGTGCAATCGTGCTGAGTGGTTTGGCATTACTGCGCTACGGCAAGAAGCGGAAGTAAGACGATAATCAGTAGCTTTCAGCACTGATTAAGCGATCGCAAATTTTTAGAGTTCAGTTAGAGTGTTAGGCAATACCTAGCACTCTATTTTTGTTTCAATCCACAGCGCCTGCTGCTTTAAGCGATCGCACTATATCCCGAAATCGATTCATTTGTGCCATCATCAAAGCAGTGTAGCCGCCTTGATTTTTTAAATTCACATCTGCACCAGCATCAAGTAAGACTTTTACAGCTTGAACATGATGACGCTGCACAGCCCACATCAAAGCAGTCGCACCGACATCATCCTGAAGATTGATATCTGCACCCAAGGAAAGCAGCTGTTGAATCACGCCCGTATGTCCTGCCATAGCTGCTTTCATTAGCGCTGTTTTCCCGTCACTGGCGCGTGTATTCGGCTTCGCACCACCATCCACCAGCACCTTGACAGTTTCACTGTGTCCGTGAAATGCTGCCAGTGTTAAAGGAGTTTCGCCAAAATTTCGGGCGTTGAAATCAGCTTTTTTTTGCAATAATGAGGATGCGATCGCGTTTCTTCCATGCAACGCCGCCACTAATAAAGCCGTATCCCCTAACTTATTTCGCGTTTGGACATCAGCCCCCCGGTTGAGTAAAATCTCCACAACTTCGTCATAACCTTCGACAACCGCAAAGTTTAAAGCTGTTTCACCATCTATATCTTGGGCGTTGATTTCAGCGCCTTTTTCGAGTAAAGCTAATACGATGTCCCTATCGCCAACCGCCGCCGCCGCCATCAATGCTGTTGAACCATCCGGATTTTTAGCATTCACATCCGCACCAGCACAAAGCATTACCTGCACTACTTCAGCGTCACCTTCATCTATTGCCAAGATTAAAGCTGTCTCACCGTCTTGGTTTTGTGCATTGACATCAGCACCATTCGCTAACAACAACTGGGCGATATCTTTACGACCAAATTCCGCAGCTTGCATTAAGGCAGTTCTGCCGTCATTTCTGCTACAATTCGCATCCGCCCCTCGTTCTAATAAAATTCTTACCGTGTCTGCGTGACCCAAGCCAGCAGCGAGGAATAAGGGAGAGACACCATCATTTCTACTTGCATTAACCTCAGCACCAGCATCTAGCAAAGCTTGCACAATTGCTGCATAACCTTCTTGGACAGCCAAGATTAAAGCCGTATCCTCAACTTTATCTTTAATATTTACTTCCGCACCCGCATCTAGCAAAATTTGCACCACGGAAGCATGACCCTTGAACGCCGCTACCATCAGCGCCGTACTTCCATCTTCGTTTTTGGCGTTCGCGTCAGCGCCCCTAGCCACCAAAGCTTGCACCACGTCAACCTGATTTGCCGCCGCTGCTAACATCAAGGTTGTCAGACCATACTGTTTTCTGGCAAGGTTGATATTAGCGCCTTTGTCTAGCAACACCCGCACGATTTCAGTGTTGCCGTTTTGGGCGGCAAACATTAAAGCAGTGGTGCCTTCTCTATCGGTAGTATTAACATCAGCGCCTTGGTGGAGTAATGCTTGTATCCGTTTGATGTCGCCCTTTTTAGCTGCTCTGATTAAATCTTGATTTGCATTCATGCCAAAGTCTCATCCCATCCCCCGCAATGTCAACTTACCTTCATTTTGGGAATTTGAGAAGATGTTGGCACTGATTCCTAAAATTTCCGATTGCTAATTTTACACGCTACCGGATGAGCATCCCTATCGTTTCCATCGCGAGGTCGGAGAATAGAGGTTTTCCGGCCTTCATCATCTTCTTGATAATCCTTAGAATCAAAAATCCAGTTTCAATCCCTGATAGGGATTTAGAGGTTTTCCGGCTTAACTCTTAAGAATTGCCCTTTAGATGAATTAAGTTTCAATCCCTGATAGGGATTTAGAGGTTTTCCGGCCTTTCCACGTCCGCCAGTCGAAACAGCCATAATATAGTTTCAATCCCTGATAGGGATTTAGAGGTTTTCCGGCTCAGTAATCTCACATAAAAAACTTTGAATTAATGATACGTTTCAATCCCTGATAGGGATTTAGAGGTTTTCCGGCCTTTTAGATTTCAATTTCGTTTTATTCGTTTTGGTTTCAATCCCTGATAGGGATTTAGAGGTTTTCCGGCTTCATCTTCCAGCTCACGAAGATGTTCCCGTAGTTTCAATCCCTGATAGGGATTTAGAGGTTTTCCGGCGAACTTCAAAAAGTATTAGCGATAAAATATTCTGTGTTTCAATCCCTGATAGGGATTTAGAGGTTTTCCGGCTTTATCTTGTGGAGCTGAGTCAGCTCTTGATTTTGTGTTTCAATCCCTGATAGGGATTTAGAGGTTTTCCGGCTTCATGTTCTTTTGATGGTTAATCCTTCTTATTTCAAGTTTCAATCCCTGATAGGGATTTAGAGGTTTTCCGGCGTAGCGTGAATAAATCGCCCATCTACATAGGTTTGTTTCAATCCCTGATAGGGATTTAGAGGTTTTCCGGCTCCCATCTATTTTTTACGAGGAGCTGGTTTATAGTTTCAATCCCTGATAGGGATTTAGAGGTTTTCCGGCAAAATAAGATGGGCTATTACGGAGTTGTTGGCAAGTTTCAATCCCTGATAGGGATTTAGAGGTTTTCCGGCGCGAATTACTTCTGTTGAGTTTGCAATCCTCTATCGTTTCAATCCCTGATAGGGATTTAGAGGTTTTCCGGCGGTCGTCGTGTGTTTTTTGGTGTATCATTAACTTGTTTCAATCCCTGATAGGGATTTAGAGGTTTTCCGGCTGCCGGGTTCTGGAAACATTGATATATGGAGTTTTCGAGGTTCGTTTACGTCAACCTAAAGTGAATGTACTGTTTCAAGCACCGGGTTGTCAAGATTGCATTTTTATAAACCGCCTCAAAGCAAGGCAAAGTATGGATTACAGCGTTTGCAGTAATCCCTGGAATGGTGTCATCTTGCTCAAATCCAAACGGGATAAGCGTTTGAGCCGCAAAAATTGACTTTTTCAAAAAAACACCTATAGGTTGACGCAAGCGGTGAACAAAAAACCAACAGTTTATTCCTGTCCGGAACTGATTGTGTTTTGGACTGATTTATCCTTGGCTGCTGCCACCTGGGGGCGACCTTTTAAACTGTTCAAATAAATGCCACCGATGCTGACTAAAAATAGAACATAAGCGATCGCTTGCACCCGATAAAGTCTATCTGTATAACCAAACAAAGCATTAAGCAGCAGCCCAGGAAACTTGTCTTGGGGCAAAACTTTGGTAGTATTCCAAACCATCGGCCCCAAAATACACGATGCTTCTTTGGCAAATCTTTCATAATAGAAACACAAACTTGCTGATTTGCGATCCATCTTAGAAAGGGTGGCAACGGTTGCGTCAAAATGTCCCATAGCTGAGACAACTAAACCAGCTACAATGAAAAGTAATAATATGCCCATCACCTGAAAAAACAGGCGAATATTAATTTTCACTCCCCACTTAAATAACCCTACGCCAATAAGAACAGCAACAACTATACCGCTAATTGCTCCCAAGGCTGGAATCAAACCTTGTTCAAATTTGGCAACAATAAACAGAACAGTTTCAAATCCTTCTCGCAACACTGCAATAAAGATTAAACTGAAGACGCCCCAACCAGCATTAGCATTTTGGTTCAAGGCATCAGTTAGAGAGCCTTCAACTTGAGCTTTCAGAAATCGTGCTTGCTTCGTCATCCAAATCAGCATCCAGCTGAGCATAGCGATCGCTATCACGCTGAATATACCTTCCAGCAACGTCTCCATAACTGGCGCATAGGGGCTGTTTGATTTCGAGAGGGCTTGACTTACCCCCCCAAGCAGCACTCCCACCAAAGCACTCGCCACAAGTCCCGCCACCACGCCAGCATAAACCCAAGAATTAAGCTGGCTCTGTTTAGCTTTTCTCAGACAAGCCAGCACAATTCCCACCACCAAAGCGGCTTCGACACCTTCTCGCAAGGTAATTACAAACGTCGGTAAGGCAGAACTAAAATCCATAATTTGCTAATTGCTAATTGTTCATTGCTAATTGTTTATTGCTAATGGCTAGTTAGAATTAGCGATTAGCCATTAGCAATTAGCTTTTAACTAAAATCACGCAACATCTTTTTAATTTCAATGTTGTGCATTTCTTCTGTGCCGATCATAGTGCGGGCAAATTCTTCCAGATAAATGCTGCAATCTTGCACCGTTTCGAGTAAAGCTTTATACAAATCCAAAGCTTTTTTCTCGTGGTTCAGACTTTCCCGCAAAATATCCTGCACTGAGTGTTGGTAGCTTTCTTCCATCGGAGCAATTCTTAGGCTAGGATGACCTTCTAAGCCTGTGAGAATTTCTCCAGCTTGCTGAGCGTGGGTTAAAGATTCTGTTGCTTGCAACTTAAAAAAGTCTACAATCGGAATCCGGTTTGGGCCAGTCACCATTAGGGAATAGTGAGTATAGCGCACGACACCAGCTAGCTCAAATTCCATGATTGAGTTCAGCAGGTCGGTGGTCTTTTTTTGGTCAAGCTCTTTCATCAGTTTTTAGTAAAGACGTGATATATCGCGTCTGAGTTTTGAATAGAGACGCAATATAGCGTTTCTCAGTTGGGTGGAGTATATCGCAATTCTGTCCTTCGGGCAGTTTTGCTAGGGGCATGGCAATGTCATGTCCTTACAGATTCGCACCAAACCGTTGAATTGCTATATGTTGCGTCTCTACAACTTATTTAATTACTTTTTGCGCGTTTTGCTCAATTGTTTTAACCAATTGGGAAACTTGCTCTGGAGTTTTCACTAGTGTAGCGGGAGGAACAGCCGAGGGCCACGCGGTTTTGAGTTCAGTCATGCTGGATGCGATCGCTTTTTGAGCTTCCGGATTCTCTTTTGCCATTTGGTCAGAGACATTGTTTAACAATTGGTCAGCATAGTTAACAAATCCCCGCGAGTCCTGATACTCAATTGCGGCGGACACTTTACCGTTAGCGATCGCTGCTCCATATTCCGAGTTTGCCGCATCTAGCAACCCGTTAACTACCTGTAGCACGAATTCCGGTGACTGGCGCTGTTGTTCTGGCAAACCTTGAATTGCTCCATCAACCGCCTGCATGGAAACTTCAAAATTATTCTTTACTTGGGGATCTTTAGGTTTAGACTTCACCAAATCTTGCAAACCGATCAAAGTTGTCTTAAATTCTTTGACGTTTCGCTCTTGGAGTTGGTCTTCCACATCAACATAAATCTCTTCTACTGGGTGTCCGATGTGAGGTTCTGCCTGTTCTGGTTTTTGCTGATCTAGAAGTTCTTTGGCAACCACAAGATGACCTTTCATCAAACCTAATTTTGTCATATAGTCAACATCTTTTGCTTCTCCAGTCAGCACTACATCCTCAATTGTGACCATATCTTTAACTTGGTCAAATTGCTCTTGGCTAATCACTTTTTTAGATACCAATTCTTCAGTGCTACCGTAGGGACGGCTCGCCTGAATTTTATTCGACAGTGCTGGAACGCCTAACTTTGCTTCTAACTTATCCAACTCGGATAGGATGGCGCTGTTGATGTTAATTTTCCGTCCGCCATGATTGCTGTGGGTTGTTGTGGCGACCGGACTGGAACTAGCAACAGGTGCCGTGTTTGTGTTTGAGGTGTCACTTGTGGAAGGTGTCTGACTACAGTTGCTCAGAATAAGCAGACTAGCGACAGCAAAGGCAAGAGCGAAAAAACGAAAGATAGATTTCATATTAATTCTTCACAATTTCTGATCAAACTGGGAGAGTGCTAGCGCTGACTTTTAAAAAAGCTTATCAACAGCTAAGCATGAATCATTCTCAAACTGTTGATAATTTTTGTCAACAGTTTGAGATAAATATCTGACTAACATAGAGGCACTAGGCGTTACGTTCGATGACATCAAAGACACCCATGCAGCCTGCTTCGGCAATGTAATCTTGATGGGGATGAAACATATACTTCCCCGGATACCGGAAGCTAAATTCCAGAATGTGCCGTTCAGCAGTTCCCATCGTAATTACATCGGTTTCCTCAGTAGGTTTGAGAGTCCTTCCTGTGGGATAAACCTGAAACATATTCGCATGAAGATGAAACGTTGCCGCCACATCAAATTCAATCATGTTCAGGAGATATAGCCGAATCAGTTGATTTTGGTAAATCGGGATCGGGTGCATCATGTAGTAGTCTGGCAGACCATTGAAAGCGTAGAGTTCATTGTGCCGATCGTCGTCAATGTCATAGCCAGCCATCATCAGCACCATTTCATCCGCCGGGGGACGACTTTTAGGCGGGTCGATGATAAACATCCCGTAGAGTCCTTTACCAATATGTCGCGTAACTGGTTCGGTGTGACAATGGTACAAATGTACTCCAAAAGGTTCCGCGTCAAACTCATAAACTGTTGCTGCACCGTGACGCACAGGTTTCACCCCATCCATTTCCGAGCGATGGAAACCGTGAAAGTGCATTGAATGGGAATGTCCGCCTTGGTTTAGGAAAAGAACTCGAATGCGATCGCCTTCTTTGGCTCTTAACGTTGGCCCCGGTACGCGATTGTTGAAGTTCCAGGTGTTGAAAGTAACAGCACTATTGAGCTGAAGCGTCGAATTATCAGCAATAATGCGAAATTCCCGGATTTGCCGTCCGTTTTCCTGCTTTATCGTGCCATAATCAAAATCCCGCAGCACCGCCATTGGATTAATACCACTAGCCATCGCCGCATCGCTCGGCAAAGGTGGTATTATTACCCGTGCTTTGGAGTTCACTTGGGATAACTGTTTGAGAGCGATCGCTGCTCCGGTTAAACCGATTCCTGCCATTCCCACCTTGAGAAATGTGCGACGGTTCCATTCAGTATTGTTGTGCGGACGGTCTGTCATGAACCGATTGTTATTGAAAATAATTCCTTACTATTGAAGTATATATGTCCAAGTAGTTATTATCAATTATTGTCAATAGCTCATACGTTGTAGACCTTGTGGATGGTCTTGTTAGCCACAAGAGCAATCAAGTCTATTTACCTGCGCGATCCAAACGACAGGTTGATTGAAATATCGAATTAGGTCAAGTAAACCAAAACGCGATCGCACCTAAAGCGACTTGTTTGCATTTCAAAATTTAAGTCCAGGCGCGAAAGAAAGTGTTATCTTGCCAAGCAGCCGCAGTGCGTTGCTCAATTTGGGCGATCGCATTCTCAGACAGTGGTTCAAATGCCTGCGCCACCTTGACATTCGACTCCAACTGTGCAATATCTTCAGCAGCAATCACAGCACAATGAACACCGGGGACTGAAAGCGTATACCCCAATGCTTGGTGCATCCCGTCCAGCACCCCAGGCTTAAACAATCGCCCGTAGGCTGGCACCTTCATGGCAATTACTCCTATCTGCTTGCTTCGTGCCACAGGCAGCACAGCAGGTATAAACGGACGCGGGTGGTGTTTATCTGCGGCATTCACTGGGATGAGTGTTGTATCAAAGGCATAGCGACGCAAACCTTCAGCAATAATTGTCCCTTCGTGGTGTCCGGTGATGCCCACAAAACGCACCAGTTTTTGCTGCTTTGCCTCTTCCAAAGCTTGAACCGCACCGTTACGCCCAAAGATTGTATCTAGTTCTTCTTCAAAAGAGACGTGGTGGAGTTGCCACAAGTCAAGGTAGTCTGTGTTTAGACGTTTTAGACTTCGCTCTAATGCACGCCAAGCACCGTCTCTATCTCTTTGAGCCGTCTTGCTAGCAAGGAAGAGCCGCGCCCGATGTGCTGGCAGCACTTTGCCTAAATAGTCTTCACTAGGGCCATAGCTATCTGCCGTATCAAAGTAGCGAATACCCAAGTCTAAAGCACGTTGAATCAGAACGATCGCTTCCTTTTCCTTTCCTTCCCAAGATAGCGGTGTCTGACCCGCACCGCCCAAACCCAGAATAGGAACGCGCACCCCTGTACTACCCAGTACCCGTTCTGGCATTGTCGCCGTCGCTGGCACCCCATCTGATGATGCTGGTGTAGATTGTTGTTTCAGCGCCGCACCCCCGACGATTCCCCCCGCCACAGCCATACTTATCGCCAAGAAAACACGGCGCGTAGTTTTTGGTGTCATAGTTGTTTTATGGTGGTGGTTCTTTCTTTGTTTTAGCAGCGATCGCGCTTATATTTCCCGCCTCCCAAGGATAATCTCCAAGGATGTTTTTTATTGTTATCAAAAGATGTATTGGCTGGGACACCGCCGATTTGCCTCTTGTACCTGTATCTCTGCGCTTAAGAAAATTCGTTAATTTATCCACAACGCCACAAACAGCCTGAAAATCGACAATGTACGAGAAAGTTGAATAGTGTGAGAAGTGGTGTTAAAAATGTCTCAAATCTTACCTAATCCTCTCAACAAAGTAAAAGTAACAACTAATTTATTTTGGCTTTTGCCTTTTTACCTTTCCCCTACCTTGATCGTCCATCCAGTATTAGCAGCAACACCCCCTGATGGGGAAGTGACGTTTTCTGCCTCCTCTCCCCTTGTGGGTGAGGGGATAGGGCAGAGGGGCGATATATCTACAAAATTCGGATACTCCCCTCCAGAGGAAACCCTACCAGAGCCAGAAACATCAGTGACTCTGATGCCTTCAGATAAGCCAATCGACGAAACACCAATTTTGGAACAAATTGACCAACAAAGCTTGGAAGAAATTGACCAAGGCACTGACCCTATGAGTCAAGTCACCAACATTTCCCAGCTTAGGGATGTCCAACCCGGTGACTGGGCTTATGAAGCGCTGCGCTCGTTAGTAGAGAGATATGGTATAGTCAGCGGCTATCCAGATGGAACATTTCGGGGCAACAGATCCTTAAGCCGTTATGAATTTGCCGCCGCCGTAAAAGCCACCTTAGATCGGATTACTCAAGTGCTGGCTGTACCAGGCCCGAATGCCATCCGCAAAGAAGACTTAGCGATTTTAAAACGCTTAGAAGCAGAATATACCCTAGAACTAGCCCTCCTACGCGGGAAAGTTGATGCAGCAACAGCGCGAACTGCGGAACTAGAACTGACTGCATTTTCCAAAACCACCAAACTCGCCGGAGAAGTCATCTTTGGAGTTGGCACTATTCCCACAGGAGAAGATGCGACTGGTAAAGATATCGACGACGCGACGATTTTCGGTCATCGGACGCGCCTAAACTTAAAAACCAGCTTGACAGGTAGAGACTTACTCTTGACGCGACTTCAGGCAGAAGGACTTGGTTCTCTTTCTAACCGCACCCTCACACCCGAAGGCGACTTGGCTTTTGCTGGCGATACTAGCAGTGATGTGGTTATCGATGAGTTGCTGTACCAGTTCCCAATTAACAACAACACGCAAGTCGTTGTAGCTGCTAATGCTGATGCCGCAGATTTTACCAATACCGTTAATCCTTACCTAGACGGCGATGGTGCCAGGGGTGCTTTGTCTCGCTTTGGGACGCGCCCTTCCATTTATTATCAAGTTGAAGGTGCTGGTGTGGGTGTCAGGCACAACTTCAGCGACAAATTGGAACTAAGTTTAGGCTATTTAGGTGGTGACGCTGGTAATCCTGCTGCTGGCGGTGGTTTGTTTAATAGCTCTTATGGTGCCTTAGCACAAGTATTATTTAAGCCAAGCGATCGCGCAAGCATTGGCTTAACCTATGTTCACGCTTATAACAACGACCTGCAAACGGGCAGCAATGATGCTAACTTAGCTAATTTGTTAAATCCACTAGGTTTCTCAGTTGTTACCAATTCTTATGGCGTAGAAGCTTCCTTTCAAATTAGCCCCCAGTTTGTAGTGGGGGGATGGGCTGGTTACACAGCGGCGCGAGTAATCGAGCGAGGGGATGCTAGTATTTGGAACTGGGCTGTGACGCTGGCGTTTCCTGACTTGGGGAAAAAAGGCAATCTGGCGGGTTTAATTATTGGCATGGAGCCGAAAGTCACAAATCAGGCTGCAAGCCTCAGCCAGTTGGGTATCACAGACCCCGACACCTCGTTGCATCTGGAAGCTTTCTATCAATACCAGCTGACGGATAATATTTCCCTTACACCAGGAATAATTTGGCTGACGGCTCCCGACCACAACGCTGCCAATGATGATATTTTTATTGGCACCGTCCGCACCACGTTTAGTTTTTAGCTAATGGCTAATGGCTAATTGTTTATCAGCCATTAACCATTAGCCAAAAACTAATGATGAATTTCCAGGTTCAAAATATAGCTACCCAACTCAACCTTCTCTGACCACAACTCGTACTCCAGCCGCAGATGCTCCGGTAAAACACGCCCCTCTAGCGTCAAACTTCGGGTAAAATTCCTCAAACGCAGCTGTCCAGAACCGCTTAATGACTCGCTATGCAGCCAATAGCGGCTTAGCCCATAAATGCCGCGCTCCCACAGGTGACGATAACTCAACTTGCCGTTTCCCTGCATGGTCATAATTACCCGGTAAGGCGAGATTTCTAGCCACAAAAGTCGTGGCGTTACCGTCGTTTGGTCGTCACCAGGGGCAGGCTTTTTGGCGCTAGGTTCCCATTCTCCGATTGACGGTTCCGTGAGCAGTAGGTGAAACCGCTCTTTGTCTTTTTGATAGAGTGTGGCAGAGGTTTCAACTGTAGACCAAACCGGAAGATTGGTCGATACAAGTGATAGACAGACTGGTTTGCGGTGATGGGTCAGCATTGACTGTGAGGAGATAGAATACTATTTCTGTTCTAACAGCTCTACGGAGGGCAATTCTAGGGATCGTCTTATAAAGAATATGCCGAAAACCTCGGACAAACAGGTACCGAGTACCCTAATTTCGGGCTTTAGACCGGGGATGAAGGTGAAGAAGGCAGGATTTATCCTCCCTCCAGTTTCTTGATTAAATCACGTCTTGCTGGGTAGCGATCGCTTCCTTCCCTCGCCCGCCAGAAAAAAAATTCTACAAAAGTGTTGACATAACCATTTTTATTGGCTATCTTAATAAAAGTGCAAAGGACAGGCCCCCATCGTCTAGAGGCCTAGGACACCTCCCTTTCACGGAGGCGACGGGGATTCGAATTCCCCTGGGGGTACTAAAACTAAATAATCTAAATTAAGTCCCTGTAAGAGTTTAAATCCTTACAGGGACTTAGTTTATATAAAGGTGAATAGGGAATATGCCAGACAAACTAGATAGATATAGGGTGGGCATCCACCCTATGCTATTTTTCAGTGAATTTGTCAAATTTTTCTTTAACGCCTAGAATAAGTAGCGATCGCAACAGCGCCAAGAACCAGATTCCAGATAAAGTCAGAATAGCTACACCCAAACCACTATACCCAGGCAGTGACAGCAGCATCACGCCACCTATCAAAGTAAAACCAGTGCAACAGGCATAAATTAGGCTTTTAATAGCTAGATTAATACGTTTGAGGACGCGATCGCTTTCAACTGTTCGCACCCGCAATTGCAATTCACCCCGTTCAATTCGTTCTTCTAAACGTCGGATTACAATTTGGGTTGGGTTAGGTTGTCGCAATTTATATTTAACGAAATCCCTAGCTTGTCTGGCTAATTCTCCGATTAGCGTTCCTTTTCCTTGAGAGATAGTGATACTTTTAATGAAAGGTTGAGCAGCTGCTACTGGGTTATATTCAGGATCTAACGCCCTAGCGATGCCATCCAGAGTAGTCAACGATTTTAATATAAATGTCATCTGAGCAGGCAAACGGAAGGGTTGCTGCTCAAACATGGCATAAGCTTCTGTACTCATTTGACTAAAAGCTTTTATATCTATAGGCTTTTCCGTAAATTTATCTAAAATAAATGTTAATAGTCTACGTACCGGGGTCATATCTGCCACTGGCACAATTAACCCCATGTCAATTAAGGTATCAAGTACCTCGTCCGTGTCCTTTTTTAATACTGCAAAAAACGTCCTAATCATCTGATCTTTAGCAAGTGACTTCAACTCTGCCATCATGCCAAAATCATAAAAAATCAGGCTACCATCTTGACTTACAGCCATATTTCCCGGATGGGGATCTGCCTGAAAAAAGCCATCTAGTAATAATTGTTTTAAGTAACAACAAATACCCATCTGGTTAATTTTCTTAGGATCTAAACCACAGGCTTCAATTGTTTTGCGATCGTTTACCTTTATTCCCGGTAAATAGTCCGCCGTTAAAATTTTGGTTGTGGTGTAACGCCAATAAACTTTTGGTACAAGAATCCGAGGATAATCGCTAAAGTTGGTAGCAAAGCGTTCGGCGTTTTTCCCTTCTTGGATATAGTCAATTTCTTGATATAGAAGGTTGAAAAACTCACTATAAATTGCTTCTAATTCATACTTCCTTGTCCAAGCCAAATAGCGCCGACAAAACCGGACAAGTTTACCCAAAGCTTGAAAATCTAATTTGAATAACTTTTCTAATCCCGGACGCTGTACTTTAACTACTACATCTTCCCCGGTGTGCAGTCGTGCTTTGTGTACTTGTCCTAGACTCGCAGCAGCAATGGGAAGACGATCGAAATCCCGATACAAAGCATGAATAGAGTTGCCGAGTTCGGATTCAATTAAAGCGATCGCTTGTATGTCGCTAAACTCAGGAACCCGATCCTGTAGCTGTCCCAACGCCTCCACATATTCTAGGGGTAGCAAATCAGCACGAGTGGACAATGCCTGTCCAATCTTAATAAATGTCGGCCCTAAATCTAGCAGAGTATTAACTAACCACTGAGCGCGGCGTTTCCTATGTAAAGTGGAATCGTTTTTAAATACACTATCCCACCACAAATAAAACATCAACGCTGCTGCTGAGCCAAAAATGTCTAGTTGTCGTGCTAGTGGAGAATATTTATTTCGTTGCCAACGTAGTGATTTAGGCTCCGCCTTTTTAAGCATAATATTGGTGATTAAAGCGAGAAGTCAGAAAAGAATTAAAAATTAAAAGTTTGTAATTTGGCATCTTTAATTCTTAATTTTGTGGCTTCTAGACTTTAGATTTTGGTAAGGTCAAAAACTAGAGGTAGGGTGAGAGTAAAGCAGGTTTCACAAGATTGGGTATCTTCAATAGGACAGCTAGTGAGTGCGATCGCGCCATTTATGTGCTGTACTAAAGACTTTACCAGAGCCAAGCCCAACCCAGTGCCTTGAACGGCATTTTGGATCGCAACTTGGCCGCGACGGAATTTTTCAAAGATATGCTCCACTTCTGTCGGTGAGATGCAAGCGCCAGTGTTGGTCAAGCAAAGCGCAATTTGATTAACTTTCTGACTGACCTGGTGAGTAACCCGCAAACTAACTATAGAGTCAGGCTCGGAGAATTTTCCAGCATTGGTCAATAGTTCTTCTATAATGCGGTTCAGGCTGTCGGAATCGGTTTGCAGCATCAGCGATCGCGTAGGGGGGTCTATCTCCAAGGTTAATCCCTTATCCGCCCATTTTTTTGCAAACGGCTCAGCCAAATTCTGAATTACTTGTTTGAGGTCTATCTTTTGCAGCTCAATCGGAGATTTCTTAGACTCTACTTTTTGCAGGGTCAGTAAGTCGGTGATCAGATTAATTTCCTGAGTACACTGCTGATCTAAGATTTCCAGGTACTTAGCACGGCGTTCCGTCGGCAGTTCCGCTTGACGCAACATCCGAATCGCTACACTCATAGTAGTGAGCGGTGTTTTCAACTCGTGATTAATAGCGTTGATGAACTCATCCTTAATTTGATTGAGTTGCCGCAGCTGCTCAACCTGTTGGCGCATTTTGTCATACAACTTCGCTTGGACTTCTAAACTCCTTTGTAGTTGAGCGGTGCGTTCCTCGACGAGATCCTGTCTCACTCGTATTGATTGATGTTGAATAATTGCCGTACTCGCCTGGGCGCTCACCCATTTTACTAGCTCTAACTCTTCTGACTGCCAGGAACGAGGCTGATGATGCTGTAGCACCAGAAATCCCAGCACAGTACCTTGACTTTCGAGGGGAACCATCAGCAAAGCTGGCATGGTTTCCAGGTCAAAAAGGTCAAAACCATTAGAGGTGGGAATATCTTGTTTATCGGTAATAATGACTGGCTCAGGTGCCTTTTGGAAGGCTTGTTGGCACAGGTAACAGTCTGACAGCAAAAAGGAACTTGGGAGCGTTGAAGAGAGCGGGTTTATGGAAGATGTTTGTTCGCTGCTGATATTGTCAGCAAAGCTCTCCCCTAGAGCGCTCCCCGGCTCCGAAATAGCGGCTTGTTCCCCTGTGTTGTATTCACAAGCAACTGTAACCTTCGCTTTGGGAAGAGCTTTTGTTAAAGAACGAGTTTTGAATAGGGGATCGACGTATTTCAACAGCAGAATAAAGCCACGTTCAACCTCAAGAGCTTGAGCGGTACCAGCGATCGCCATCTGAAGAATCTGATTTACTTCAATGGCACTACGGATTGCCATCGTTAGCTGGTTAATCAGAGTTTGGTATTGAGTGGCGATGCGTAGCTGCCGCTGGAGTTGCACTTGAGAAATAGCGATCGCTACTGAATCTGCTACAGCTTTGAGCAATCCTTTTTCAACGTCTGTCCACT
Source organism: Trichocoleus sp. FACHB-6 (assembly GCF_014695815.1). Taxonomy (NCBI): domain Bacteria; kingdom Bacillati; phylum Cyanobacteriota; class Cyanophyceae; order Leptolyngbyales; family Trichocoleusaceae; genus Trichocoleus; species Trichocoleus sp. FACHB-6. The sequence continues at coordinate 10,439 of NZ_JACJOY010000012.1, read as the reverse complement.
CAAAGGGTTGCGATCGCCCTATGACAATCAGCCCATTTGCTTGTGATTGAAACTGGGTTTGAATTACCAGCACTGCTCGTACCGGATCTTCTACAGCAAACCTAGTTTCAATTGCATGAATATCAGAAATGGCTAGCGGCTCGTTATTGCTCAAGTTATCTTCTAGCAATGGGTTCAACAGCATCCACAGCTTAAAGCGAATCTCACTCAAATTTCCCGCTAAACCTGTGTGGTCATCGGCACACCACACGACCGTCTGCGGCGTTGCCTGATGGCTAGCAACAGATGAAATTAAGCACGTGTCTGCCTGAAAACTCTTGCCCAAAACATCCGCTATCTTTAGCAACACCGTTTCCGGATCGGGGCTATTGAGGAGGATTTGAGTAATCTGTTGCCCGATTTGAATCGGATCGCCCTTATAGTTCATGACTGCGCCCTTATGTTCCTGCGTGAAAACTGGACTGGAAGGGCTAGACAGCTTTGAGGTAAAAGAATCTACCCTCCGAGGTGCTAGTAGCGATCGCCCTTCCGGAGCCGCTAGATTCTCCGGAAGCGCTTCGCATCCGCTAACGCTAACGTGCAGATGCTTCGCTATGCCAGTGGCTACATCCATATCCGCTTGTGCATCATTCATCTTCGCCGAGCTTAAATAGGGGATCGTTAAGTGAGTGTCTAAGAGACACTGTTACTGTGTAGAGGACAGGCTTTGGACACAGTGGCAATAGAAGCAGCGGTTTACCACAGAGCTTTCCGCAGCAAATTTCTTACAACTATGACTGGGTAAACCAGATCCTAAGCTCTCCCCTCTCTAGATTAGGATTCCCAGAATTTACAGTTTTCTACCAGCTTGATTAGCGAAATTCTCAAAGTTCTGAACCCATATTCCCCGCCCTCAACTGGCATATTCAATTTTTTCGTGATTTTACTTAGTAAAAGGTGATTTAAAATACTTTGATTGCCTACATCTAACTGCCCAATCGCTAGCCCCCCAAAATAGATGTGATTCAAAATGCAAAGTGTAAGGGGTGAAAATTGCTGTTTTTATCAACCGTTCCACAGAAAGAGCTGATTATTCTAGAATTTTCTCCGCCTCCAAGCACGGGAGATTTTTAGGCTTGCTGACCAGACATCGCGGCTTGCGTTGACCTGGTAGAAAGCTAGAAATACTTTAAGTCATAGCTATGGTTATTGCAGTGACGTGTTAAGAAAATAGATGCGATCGCGATCGCATTTATCCTCTACCTAAAGACTGAAATTAACGGGTACTGGTTACTGGGTACTGAAAGGGGCTCGGTAAGAGTCCTTCCAATCCCCAATCCCCAATCCCCAACTAAGAACGCCTTTTCTGCGCTTCCCGTTGTGCAATCTCGCTCTTTTGGCGATAGGCTGTGACCCGATTCTGAGCTGTCGGATAGCGGGGATCGGTCTGGGGGACAGCAGCCATCAGATCGGACGCTCGTTGCCACCTAGCTGCTAAATCCAACCACTGAGCCGAAGTTTGAGCATCTTTCCCAGCCCCAGCAGTTTGTTCAGCTATTCGTACAGCTTCAGCAAAAGGATCTGATGAGGCAGATACAGGGGTACTGGTAGCCGCTGAAAATGGGGTGGAGGATGTTGCTGGCGGTGTAGTCGGCTGCGCCGGAGAGTTTGGCGATCCGGTGGGTACCCTAGCAATCGTAAAAGGCCCTAGCCAATCATAAATAGCCCAGCCAACTAGCACTAAAAATAACGATAAACTTGCACCCCCAACAATGCCGCGCCAGAATTGGCGTTTTTCTCGCCCTGAACGGGAAGAAGGTTGCGGAAGGGGTGCCTTATTTTTGGCAGGTTTGCGATCCTTTAAATCCTCGCCTAGACGGCGGAGAATGTTTGGCTTGGCAAGGATAATTTCTTCTGACCACAGCAGTTGAGCGTCCGGATCGCGGCTAATTTCTTCTAACCAGAGTAATTGTTGCTCTCGGACAATCCGACTGTTGATGTTGACGCGCCGAATATTGTGCGGAGCAATTGACTCCAGAATCTGCCGAATTCGCTGCACCAGGGTAGATTGTTCGAGTTGCTGGGGAGTAGCCGCCTCACACAAAAGTTGCAAGACACCATCGACAAACATCGCTCTGGTTCTGATACCAGACTCTGCCAGCTTTTCATTGAGTATTTGAATAATCGCCGCGACGCTGCCCTGGCGAGCCTGTTTGGCGATGTCATCCATCGGATCAACCATTTTTATTTGAGCAAAGGATGCGGTAGTTCAACCTGAGTTTTTTTTATTTATTAGAGTATCAGTGTTTTTGTTGAAGATCCGAAGATAAATTTTGTTTGATTGCCCAGGCCCACTTTACTGCTAGTCAGACAAAACCGTACTTGCTCTCTGGCAAAGCGAATTTTTGCCGTTGGTGGTGGGCGATCGCGTTCTTGACAACCTGCGCTCTCTTTAAGAGGGCGGATGTCGCTCTTGGATGATAAAGTGAAATAGCTAAACTCCAAGATGGGAAAACCGGGATACTGCTCATGGGCGCATTAATTCGCGGCGCAATTTTTGTTCTGGATGACAACATCGATACCGATCAAATTATCCCAGCTGAATACCTGACTCTGGTTCCCTCAAAGCCTGACGAGTACGAAAAACTGGGTAGTTACGCTCTCGTTGGGTTGCCAGATCGTTACGGCGAGTTTGTGAAGCCGGGCGAAATAAAAACACAGTATCCCATCATTATCGCTGGAGAAAACTTTGGCTGTGGTTCTTCACGGGAACACGCACCGATAGCTCTTGGTGCTAGCGGAGTAAAAGCGGTAGTGGCTCTAAGTTACGCTCGGATCTTTTTCCGTAACTGTGCAGCAACCGGAGAACTCTACCCTTGGGAATCTGTAGAACGGCTGTGTGATGAATTTGAGACGGGACAAGAAGTTTCAATTGATTTTGAACAAAATCAGCTGATTAACCATACGCTAGGCAAAACCTACTCGCTGAAACCGTTAGGCGAAGTAGGCCCGGTGATTGATGCTGGCGGAATTTTTGCCTATGCTCGTCAGACAGGGATGATTTCCCGGTAGCGGTCAAAAAATTATGAGCTATGAGTTTTGAGTTAATTTTTTTAATTCAAAACTCAAAATACCACACTCAAAATTTTTTAAGTTGACAGCTATTGTTTTTACAATAATTTACAATAGTTAAAGTGTCCTTCTTCTAAGAAGAATTTACAACTATGCTGCTGAAGTGTACCACCCGCCACATCCGTATTTACACTGCTGAGGTTAAGAATAACGAACTGGTCGAAAGTGATAAAGTATTAACTCTGGATATCGACCCAGATAATGAATTTAATTGGAATGACGACGCTCTGCAAAGAATTTATCGCAAGTTTGATGAATTGGTTGAATCCTACAATGGTGCAGACTTGACAGAATATAATTTGCGCCGCATCGGTTCTGATTTAGAGCATTTCATGAGATTCATGCTGCAACAAGGTCAAATTAGTTATAACTTGAACAGCCGGGTTCTCAATTACAGTATGGGGCTACCCCAAGTAAGCGCTCAAACTGCTGAGTAATAAGAGTAATTAGTTGTTAGATAAAATTGTATTTAAAACAACTTCTAACAACTAATTACTTGAAGTAACTTACCACCAAACTCGTTCGCCATTTTCGTCTACGCGAGCTTGACGAATCACGTCAGATATTTCTTCGGCATCTTTAACATGGTGTAAAGCCTTGTGTTCGCCATCAGGTTCATCTACTTCAAAGTAAGTAGGAACAACGATATGATCGCCAGTGATATCCGGTGCATCTACAGCGATTTGCTCTCTTTTTTCTTCAATGCTTTGAGGTTCTTCGGAGATAGTATCGCCTGGATTGGTAGTTCTATTTTTTGTATCTTTGGATGGGGTTTCCATAAAACTCCTGAAGATTTAAAAATTTATGGTTTTCTTATTTTAGATTAGAAGAATGAAGGCGCGATCGCATCTTTCTGCGGGCGTAAGTCAAGTATTCATTAATTCCTTCATTTAGGAAGGGCATCCTGTGGGTTTTGGGGAATATCGATACCGTCCGCAGGCGGATTAGTTGTAGCAGCCTGTGACGATCGCTCAGTTCGCTTCCGCTCCAAAAACTGCTTCATAGCCGTGCGACGATTGTCCAAAAAGCGGCTCCAGAACCCAGGAAGAAAATGATCCATCGTTTCAGCAAGCGCCCAAGCTTCGAGATTCATCATCTTGGAACGCAGATGGTGAGACTGCTGTAAATTAGAAATTAATTGCTTAATCTCTGCACTAGCAGGAGAGTTAAGGTCTGTGAAGTTCGGTTCACCAGAGGTGTTGGTTTCAGGCTTCGGCATAGCGATCGCAAAGAAGATAGTATGACAAGAGTTAAGCAGTACAAAAATTAACGGAAAGCTGCAATTGAGGATATACGGATCAAGCAAGATGGCTCCGCGAGCATTTCCCAAAATGCTAGTGCTGGGAACACAGCCTAATTTCAATCTAACGCTACCGTGCAAATTTCCTCACACCCGGTCTACCCATGAGCCGATAAACTTATAAATAGCAACTTGATTATTTCGTAACTATAGTGTATAAAGAATCGTCGGAAAGCCCTTGGAAATATAAACCTTGGTGGTGTCAGCCTTGGTCGATCCTGCTGACTGGTATAGCGATAATCGGTGCATCTTGGGTGCTGGCGAAAAGTATTTGGATAACGGTTGGCGTGTCAATTCCTATCCTCATCTGGATGTCATACTTTTTGTTATTCTGGCCCCGATTGATGAAGCTTTATTACCAACAAACGCAAAATTCTATTAGGGAAGAATGATTTTAATTAGAAAATTACTAATCTATAGGGTGCCAGACGCTACAATCCAGAGTAACGCTTCAGATTTGGCAATTTGAGAAAAAGCTGCTTTGTGTAGGTAGCCAATCTTGAGGGCAAGCTAAATCGCAACTGGCTGATAGGAGCGCATAACCTTGATGAAAAATCCTGCGGCAACGCTATACTGCTCAAATCCGAACTGTCAGGCTCCAAACCTTGAGAGCCATAACTTTTGCCAGCAATGCCGCACGCCGCTTGCAAAACGCTACCTGTGGGCGATGGGTGAAGGGATAGAAGCTTATAAAACTGGAAGCCTGATTGCTGAGAGATACTTGCACAAGAGCGATTCCCTTCGGGATAGCTTCGCTTACCGCATTGTTCTAGATACTAGACCAGGGCTATTGCCACAGATGCCGCCGGAGATACCAAATAGCCTCATACCGTATCTCAAGCTTTCTTCCTATCAACTGCACGTTCCCCAAGTATACGGGCAAATAACATCGGGAGAAGGAAGACGTAACAGCGAAATTTGGCTGCTAGAAAACTCACCTATCTACACCACTGGTAGCCTTGAAGGGCAGCTGATGCCAGAATTGGTCAGCGTCTGGAAAAATGCGTCTCCCATGAGCCAACTTTCCTTTCTCTGGCAGATGGCTTCTTTGTGGTCCCCTTTGCAAAGCAACCGCGTAGCTTCTACTTTGCTGACACCAAAACTGCTGCGAATAGAAGGTTCAATCTTCAGATTGTTGGAATTACGCGACGATCAAAATCAACCAGCCACCCTGCAAAAATTAGGTCAACTTTGGTCGCAATGGGTGAGTTCGGCACATCCAACAGTTGCCAATTTTTTAGCACAAGTGTGTCAGGAGCTGGTACAAGGAACAATACCGTCATCAGATCAACTGGTGGTACATTTGGAGTCGGGACTCGCTAAAATTGGGCGATCGCTTTCATACAGCTATCAAATTGTTACCCGTACCGACACCGGCCCTATCCGCAAGCAAAACGAAGATTCCTGCTACCCACCTTCTCCAGGTAGTCAGGAGACACAAGAGCATCCCTTAGCGATTGTTTGCGACGGCATCGGCGGCCACGAAGGCGGCGAAGTAGCCTCGAATCTAGCGATTGAAACCATCCGGGAGCGGGTAGAGCATCTGCTGGAAAACCCGAACAATATAAATCCGACAACTATCAATCTGGAATTAGAAAGCTTTGCCTGTGCTGCCAATGATGTTATCAGCCAGCGCAACGACTTAGAACAGCGTCAAGACCGACAACGTATGGGAACTACGTTAGTTATGGCGCTAGCCCACGCTCATGAAATGTATATTTCCCATGTGGGAGATAGTCGAGCTTACTGGATTACTCGCACTGGTTGCCGTCAGGTAACGCTGGATGATGACATTGCTTCGCGAGAGGTGCGCCTGGGATATTCTCTTTATCGAGCTGCTGTGGAACAAGCAGGCGCTGGTTCTCTGGTGCAAGCCTTGGGTATGGGTTCATCATTAATGTTGCATCCCACCGTACAGCGCTTTGTTCTGGATGAAGACTCTATATTTTTACTCTGCTCGGATGGTCTGAGTGACAACGACCGAGTAGAACAATATTGGGAAACAGAGATTCTGCCAGTTCTGGAAGGTCAGATTGATTTAGCAACAGCCGGATCGCGGCTAATGGAGATTGCCAATACCCAAAATGGACACGATAATACGACCATTGGCCTAGTTTACTGTCAGGTAAGAGAGGCACAGGCTGGACAAAGTGCCACCGCACTACAGATGGCAGCTATTCCAGAACCTGAAGCTGGGGGAACGCGAAATTTGGCTTCTCCCCAAGCTGCTTCTTCCAGAATTAAAACGAAGATTATTCCGCAGCGATCTTCCTCTGGGAGTCCCTGGTTAACGCTACTGATGCTAATTATTTTCGCAAGTTTAGGGGGAGCGATCGCTTACTGGTTTCTTCCAGAAGTTCAAGCTTGGGTGAATCCCCTAATTGGTCTAGATTCCACTCCCACCCCCACCGCCACAACGCCGACTACGACACCACAGTCAACAGAACCACCAGTTACCAGCTCTACCCCGGCTCCCGATATAGAAGCGGGAACTATAGTGCAAATTAACAGTTTCACAACCAGGAACTCTCAAGATAACGAAGTTCCCGTTTTACTCAGACGCGGTACTCAGCAACCTCAAAACGAATCAGTAAACGGTATAATCTTGCCCGGTAGTGTTTTGCAAGTTAGCTCAATTCAAAGAAATGGAAACCTAGACACCTGGCTACAAGTACAGGTTTGCTCAACACCTGCTACACCTGAACCTCCAGTTCCATCTCCCAATGTAAATGCTGGTACCCAAAAACCACCAGCCGCCCCAGAACAAAAAAAACAACCGCCAGGAGTCGTTTGGCAACCCTCACAGACAACTGGTTCTAAGTCACCTGTTATCACCTATCGTCCAGTGAAACAAGGCGATCTCGGCTGGATAAGAGAGTCGGAATTTACACCTGTACTGGTGCAAAATTTCACAGCTACGTCTAGTAATTTGGGTGAATGTGCCATTAAGACTGCCTCACCAACGCCAGCCACCACAGCATCACCTTCTCCTTAGAACATCGGCACATTATCATAGTCAGCAACTTCTACCGAACTGCACTAGATAAAAATCTTTGCTCTCAAGCTGAGCGATAACAGATGGAGAGATATATCCTATAAGTATTTCCTTGCTGTTCAGGTAGACTGAATAAAAAGCCCCATAAATTGCCAATTTTAAGGTTGATGGCTTTGAATGCACCAATCTGAGAATCCCTGCCTTAGTTTAGCGATCGATCCTCTCTCCAGAACCACCACTGGGGCAGAACGTTTTGCCATATGGGTTCTGAAGGCTCCCTTTCCAAATGGGCAAGTCCTCAACGAGTGTGTTTGGCCCGAGACTTTAACGCAGTCCTGGCGAGCATGGCAAGAAATGTTTTCCACACGCGAACTGCCTGATGTTCCCCAGATACATCAAGCTTCCTTGCCACCTCTAGCCCCTAAGTCCGTAAACACAACCCCTTCTGCAAACGGTCAGGTGCTTCCGTATACGGCAATGTTGATGCAAGATTTAGGAATTAGCCTCTGGAGGTGGCTGTTTGATGGAGCGATTAAAAGAAGTCTCGATCAAAGCGAAGGATTTGCCAGAGGGCAGAAAAAACAGCTGCGGCTGCGGCTAGAAATTCGCGATCCGGATTTAATCGCTGTGCCTTGGGAAATTATGCAACCAGAGACAGGGAAACCAGCGATATCGCGATCGCAACAAATTCTTTTTAGTCGCACCACCAGCAACGTTGACCCCCTGCCACCCCAGCGCTTAGAACAGTCTTTAAATATTCTGCTGATACTGGGAGATCCTGACCCAAACCAGAATAATGGCGAACATAAAACAGCTTCCGCTTTGCAGCTGGAACAAGAGGCAAAAGCTCTAGCTAAAATTCTCGAATGTTGCAAAAATGACTCTCAAGAAGGTGAAAATTCCAGCCGCACAGTGCTGTGCCACGTGGATACGCTTCTGCAACCCACAAAAGCAGAACTAATTTCCCGCCTGGAAAATGAAAAATATAACATCTTGTTTTATGCAGGTCATGGCGAACGAGCGCCAGATGGCGGCTTGTTATTTTTGCGACCAGATGCCCGAATCAATGGCACAGAATTAGCGCAGGTTTTGGTTCGCTGTCATGTCAAGCTAGCAGTGTTTAATGCTTGTTGGGGTGCTCAACCAGAGCGGTACAACCAGCACAGTCTACCTCGCAGCAGTTTGGCAGAGGTGCTGATCCATCACGGTGTCCCAGCAGTGTTGGGAATGCGGGAGCCAATTGCCGACGAGGAAGCTCTCTCCTTTATTCAGGCTTTTGCCCAAGCTTTGGCAGCACAAAACTCAATTGATGAGGCGGTGGCGGTGGCAAGACAAAAGCTGTTAACGCTTTACAAATTCAACCAACCAGCTTGGACTTTGCCAGTTCTATATATGCACCCGCAGTTTGATGGTGAGCTGATTAGACCTATTGAGGAGAACCCCACGCAATTCCCGGTAGATTCTCTACAAACGCCTGAATCAACCACTCAATCAGCTTATCTGCGTTTAATCGGAGGGCTGTCTAAAGTTGAGCAAATTGAAGGCGGACATATGCGTGTAGGACGCCACCGAGAGAATGACTTGGTAATTGAAAAACAAGAGGTTTCTCGCAAACACGCTGAAATCTTCTGCCGCGATTCTTTTGAAGGGGGTAAGCCTACTTATTTCTTAAGTGATAATTCTTCATATGGCACGTTCATTTTAGGCCCCAATGGTTGGCAAAGAGTATTCCATCAGGAAGTACCATTACAATCTGGAACCCAGTTAAAGTTTGGAAGTACCCAGGGGCAAACCTGGGAATTTATTATTCAAGACAATATTGAGTAATGATTAATGTTTACGGAACAGGTTAAGGTGCCACTGTAGCTATCCCTGCCGACGTTGGTAAAACAATACACACAGGAGCATCAAAATGGCGGTAAAATCAATGGAATTTGAATGTTTTGAAAATTCTCGCTCACAAGTGGAAACGGAGCTACTAGAAGCTCTCCTACAGCCAGATGAGTCTACTTATCCTTGGAATCCTACTGATCCAAACACGGAAGCGTATTGGGCAGAGTTGGAACAAGGGTTTGAGCTTGATGGGTGGTTGGATGAGGAAATTACAGCTAGATCGCGATCGCTGTATGCCAAATTCGACGAATGTTGGGTTAGAGATACAGCTGTAGCAGTTGCTACCGAATCAGGCGCAGTCTCGGTTAGAGCTAAAATTGCCGAACGGTTTGCAAGTAGTGTTCCCCAAGAGTGGCTCGATACGATATTTTCAAAAGCCCAAGATGTGGTGTCAAGTCAATTGTCACTTACAGATAAGATGGTGCAGTGCGTTCAGGATCTTTTACCTGAGTGGGGTGAAGATGTTTTGCAGGTATGGGCGCGTCCATTAGCATTCTCTATGCGAGAAGCTGAGGTAAGAAACGTCCGCCAAGTAGATTGGAGTGAGTTATCTCAGACTGAGCAGGCGCGTTTGAGTTTAGCGATCGCTCACGATGCTATAAACGAATTCAACAAGCTAACTGCACAAAGCGAACAGTAAGTTGACTAATTGACATATTAGATTGGCTTTAAGCCGCAAGAGCGATCGTCAGGAACTTGCCTTTTGTTTTGAAATCAACAAAAACCATATAGAGCAATTTGCTTAGGATGGGTGATGTGGACTTTACACCTCTAGCTACTGTGTGGTGTGCGTCGCGTTCCATAAGACCGGTGAGTATATCAATACCACCGGTTATATATTTTTTAGAGAAATTTGTATTTAGAATTTGAGTAACCTGAGTTCGGGATAAGGAGAGGACAAGCGAGTAAGCTAAAAGTCATCACACAATAGCTTTACAGGCTCGTCCCATGCTTAGTCTAGAAGAACTTTTTTGCTCTGTCGATGATTTCTGCCTTCTTTTTGAACCTTTGTGGCATAAACAACTGATGAGGGATGCACTCAAACATCGCCACCGCCATCGTCAACTGTGCCTGAGCGAAATTATGACCATCGAGATTGCATTTCATCAATCTCATTACCGGAATTTTAAAGCGTTTTAC